>NZ_JBEXGU010000020.1:0-81725 GCF_040607515.1 Streptosporangium sp. NPDC005286
TCGCCTGACGCGCCTGCTCCGGATCATGCTCGATCGCATAACCCGCCCCGTCCGCCTGAACGATCATCACGCTCACATTGTGCGCGACCACATCGGGCAGCCGCGCGCTTCTACGGGATCGAGGTCTGACCGTGCCGGACCCGCTCAGGCCGACCGGTGCAGGAAGCCGATGCTCACGGCGAGACCGCGGAGGTCGACGCCGAGGCGGTGCAGGATGGAGACCGAGGCGTTCGAGCCGTCGGCCAGCAGGCCCTTGAGCAGGTCCTCCCCGGTCACCCCGGAGTGGCCGCCGGTGCTGACGGCGACCTCGACGACCTTCCTCGCCCTCGCGGTGAGGGGCAGGTCTCCGGCCGGGCCGCTGAGCAGCACGTTCAGCGGGCGCAGCCGGGAGCGCGACAGCCGCCACGCCAGGGGGTCGTCCCGCCGGGCGGGCAGGCGCCGCCTGATCTCGTCCAGGTCGACGCCGATGGCGGCCAGCAGCTCGCGGTCGCCCGCCAGGCCCCGTGCCGCCTCGCGCTCCCCGATCTCCGCGCGGACCGCCTCCGGGCTGACACCGAAACCCGCCGCCGGCCACGACTCCGCCAGGGCGAGCAGGAGCATGTCCTCGTCGAGCGTGGTGCGGCCGTGGTCGAGTGCCAGCAGCCCGGCCCGGACCGTGGTCCGCCGGGCCTCGGGGGTGAACCTCGCGAACATTGTCAGCTCCCGCTGTCGATGATCCGGTGTGCGTGCTTGCGGTGCGCCGTCTGCCGCCTGACGCCGAGTGCCGCGGCGATGGCCTCCCAGGACGAGCCCCGGGTCCTGGCCTCGATGACGTGTGCCGCCTCCAGCTCCTCCAGGAGCCTGCGCAGTGCCGCCACGGCCGCCAGCGCCGCCACCGGGTCCTCGCCGTCGACGGCCTCGGAGAACTCGCTCAGCGATCCCATGTTGTCAGCATAAGCTGACGGATTCACTTTTGTCAGCTTATGCTGACAACATTCCTGGCCCCCTGCACGCTTCGGGCGGGGACACGCTAGCGTGCAGGGGTGGATGGGACCTTCACCGTCGAGGAGGCGCGGGCGCTCATGCCCGCGCTGCTGGAGCGGGCCGCCGCGTTCGTGACGATGCGGGGAGAACTGGCCGAGCTCGCGTACGAGCTCCGCAGCACCGGCACCTCGGAAGCCGGCGGACTGGCCGAGGCGAAGGCGTACGAGGCCAGGCTGGAGGAGATCCTCGGCTGGTTCGAGGAGCGGGGCGTCGAGGTCAAGGGCGTCGCGCCCTTGCTCGTCGACTTCCCCTCGGTGCTCGACGGGGTTTCGGTGCGGTTGTGCTGGCTCGAAGGAGACCGCGACCTGGCCTGGTACCACCGCGACGAGCTGGGTTTCGCCGGTCGCCGGCCGCTTCCCTGATCGCGGGTCTCCTCCGGGGCGCGATTACTCGATCACCAGGTTGACCGGGATGTTGCCACGGGTCGCGTTGGAGTAGGGGCAGACCTGGTGGGCGGCCTCCACGAGGGCGGTGCCGGTCTCGCCGTGCAGCTCGTCGGGCAGCTCGACGCGCAGCGTCACCCCGAGCGCGAAGCCCTTGCCCTCCGGGTGGAGGCTCACCTCGGCGGTCACCGACGCCTCGGAGACGTCGGCCTTCTCCCTCCGGCCGACCAGCTGGAGCGCGCTGGCGAAGCAGGCGGCGTAGCCGGCCGCGAACAGCTGCTCGGGATTGGTGCCCTCGCCGGAGCCGCCCATCTCCCGTGGCGGCGCGAGGGTCACGTCGAGGCGCTTGTCGGACGAGACCGCCCGGCCTTCCCTGCCGTTGGCGGTGGCGATGGCGGTGTAGAGCGTACTCATCGGGATCCCCTTCTCGATTTTGGACAACTTAATTGTGTGCAATTTAGTTGGTAACAGTCAAGTTCGGTATAATCGGGATCGTGAAGATCTCCGTCGAGAACCTCGTCTGTTTCGACGTGCACGCGGCCTCGCGGGCGCTGGACGCGGTCTACCGCAGGGTGCTGCGCGAGCTGGGCCTCACCTACCCGCAGTACCTGGTGATGACGGTGCTCTGGGAGCGCGGGCCGGTGACGGTCAAGGAGCTCGGTCTCACGCTGCGGCTCGACTCGGGCACCCTGTCGCCGCTGCTGAAGAGGCTGGAGGCGGCGGGCCTGGTGGGCCGCGAGCGCAGCGCCTCCGACGAGCGCTCCGTACTGGTACGGCCCACGCCTGAAGGCGTCGAGCTGGGGGAGCGGGCGTGCGACGTCCCCGGCCGGATCTTCGAGGCCGCCGGGCTCGCGCCCTCGGAGGTCCTCGACCTGCAGCGGACCCTGCGCCGGGTCATCGCCTCCCTCGACGAGTCGTCGCGATGATCACGGCCGACGACGTGCGCCGCGTCGCCATGGCGTTGCCCAGGACCGAGGAGAGGCTCGTCAGGGACCGGGTGACGTTCCGGGTGGGCCGGATCGTCTACGCCGCGATCTCGCCCGACGAGACCTCGATGGGATTCGCCTTCCCCAAGGAGGAGCGGGCCGCGCTGATCGCGTCCGCGCCGGAGACGTTCCACATGCCCCGGCCCTCCGACGAGCGTTACAACTGGGTGCGGGTCCGGCTCGCGGCGATCGACGCGACCGAGTTGCGCGAGCTGGTCGAGGACGCCTGGCGGATGGTCGTGCCCAAGCGGGTCGCGGCCACCCACTTCGGGGAGCCGGTGGTCAGGAGGTCCCGCTGAGGTGGACCTCCCGGGCCAGCTTCGTCGTCTGGCCGGTGGAGCGCTGCCAGGTGGCCCCGGCCGGGTGGGCGGTCAGCAGGACCATGATCCAGCGCTCCCCGGGGCCGACCAGGCCGGTGCTGTGCAGTACGGGACGGCCCAGATCGGGCACGGGACCGGCCCCGGCGGGTGCCGCCGTGGTGACCCCGCTCGGTGCGGTGGCGCCCAGGGCCACCGGAGCCGGAGAGGCGGAGGTGAAGGCGGCGGAGGCGGTGCGGGCGGCGGGAGAGGTCGCCGGGCGGCAGCGGACCGGGGGGGTGGAGCCATACCCCGACCAGCCCTGCTTGACCGCCCACGGCCCGCGCACCCCGCGGGGGATGCCGAAGTACTGGTCGAAGCCGTCGGAGCCGCACTGTCCGGCTCTGCGCAGGTGGCCCAGGATCAGAGCGCTGACCTTGGGGTCGGCCCGGTCGAGCAGGTAGCGGTAGGTCTTGACGACGTCCATCGCGCTGAGCGAGGTGTAGCCCCAGAAGCCTGGTTTGTCGGCCGGTGGGGGAGTGGTGTCGGTGAGTTGTAGCTTGCGTGCCATCCGCTGGATGATTCTTCCCTGACCGCCTCTGCTCCAGAAGGAGGTCGCGGCGGCGTCGTCGCTGACCCGCAGCATGACCTTGAGCAGCGCCAGGTCCTTCTTGGAGACGCCGCTGTGCGACTCCAGATGGTCGATCGCGATGAGGATCTTCACCACCGACGCCGACCGGAACCTCCGATGCGCGTTGCGGTACTCGGTCACCTTCGCGGTCTGCCGGTCGAAGACCACGTAACCGGCGGTCACCCCGGCCGGGACATGCGGCTTGCCGCGGGCGGTGGCCGAGGCCGGAGCGGGGGCCGCCAGGAGGGGGAAGGCGGTCGCGAGGACCGTCAGCAAACGCATCACGGGACAAATGCCTACCAGATCCCGGCGTCGGCGGCAGGAGGACGGCCTCTGGGAGGGATCGCTCCGGGGCGTTCCGTGATGGTCCGTGCCATGGAGATTCCGCCGGAACCCGCTCCTGGAGATCTACTCCGAGCCGCGGCTCCCGGAAGTGTGCCTCGGGGCACGTCGGGCCTGCCGGTCGATCTCTCACGATATAACCAACTAAACATGTAGAGATTGCGGGTTTTGGTGTTACTGTCGTTGTATGTCGGCAGTTCCCCTGCATCTCGCCGTCGCTCTCGACGGCGCCGGATGGCACCCCGCGGCCTGGCGCGATCCCGCCGCCTCCCCGAAAGCCCTGTTCACCGCCGCCTACTGGGCCCAACTGGTGGCCGAAGCCGAGCACGGCCTGCTCGACTTCGTCACCATCGAGGACTCCCTCGCCCTGCAGACCACTCTTCTGGACGGCCACGACGGCCGTGTCGACCAGGTGCGCGGCCGGTTCGACGCCGTCCTGGTGGCCTCCAGGATCGCCCCCCTGACCAGCCGGATCGGGCTGGTGCCCACGGCGACCACCACGCACACCGAGCCCTTCCACGTCGCGAGCTCCATCGCCACCCTCGACTACGTCAGCACCGGGCGGGCCGGATGGCGCGCCCAGATCTCCGGGCGCCGCACCGAGGCGGCCCACTTCGGCCGCCGGGAGGTTCCCGAGCTCCGCCCCGAGAACCTCGGCGACCTCGACAAGGCGGGCGTCGTGCGGGAGCTGTTCGCCGACGCCGCCGACGCCGTCGAGGCCGTGCGGCGCCTCTGGGACAGCTGGGAGGACGACGCGGTCATCCGCGACGTGGCCACCGGCCGGTACGTCGACCGGGACAGACTCCACTACGTCGACTTCGAGGGGACGAGCTTCACGGTCAAGGGGCCCTCCATCGTGCCGAGGCCGCCCCAGGGGCAGCCGCTGGTCACCGCGCTGGCCCACTCCCGGCTCCCGTACGAGTTCGCCGCGCGCGGCGCCGACGTCGTCTACGTCACGCCACACGACAGTGAGCAGGCGCGGGCCATCGTGCGTGAGGTACGTGAGATCTCCGGGCAGGTGCGCGATCCGGCCGCGGAGGAGCTGAGGATATTCGCGGACCTCGTCGTCCTCCTCGACGACGACGCGAAGGGCGCCCGCGAACGCAGGGCACGGCTCGACGAGCTCGACGGCGCCACGTACACCTCCGACGCCGCGATCTTCACGGGTACCCCGGGAGAGCTCGCCGACCTGCTCCTGGAGTGGCGCGCGGCCGGGCTGCAAGGGTTCCGGCTCCGGCCCGCCGTGCTGCCGACCGACCTGACCGCGATCACCCGCGGCCTGGTGCCCGAGCTGCGCGGACGCGGCGCCTTCCGCCACGCGTACGAGGCCGGCACGCTCCGCGGCCACCTCCACCTGCCCCGACCCGCCAGCCGCTACGCAGGGAGCCGACGATGAAGCAGGTCATCCTCGCCGCCCACTTCCCGGGCGTGAACAACCACACGGTCTGGAGCGATCCGGCCTCGGGCAGCCAGATCGACTTCGCCTCCTTCGTCCACCTGGCGCGGACCGCCGAGCGTGGCAGGTTCGACTTCTTCTTCCTGGCCGACGGGCAGCGGCTGCGCGAGCAGCGCGGCAGGATCCACGACCTCGACGTGGTCGGCCGCCCCGACTCGCTCACCGTGCTCTCGGCGCTGGCCGCGGTCACCGACCACCTGGGCCTGGCCGGGACCATCAACGCCACCTTCAACGAGCCGTACGAGCTCGCCCGCAAGCTCGCCACCCTCGACCACCTGTCCGGCGGCCGGGCCGGGTGGAACGTCGTCACCTCCTCCGACGCGTTCACCGGCGAGAACTTCCGCAGGGGCGGCTTCCTGGAGCACTCGCAACGCTACGAGCGGGCCGAGGAGTTCGTCCGGACGGTCCGCGAGCTCTGGGACTCCTGGGCCGCCGGCGACCTCGTCGCGGACCCGGCGACGGCCACGTTCGCCAGGCGGGAGGCCGGGGAGTTCGCCCACCGGGGCACCCACTTCGACATCGACGGCCACTTCACCGTGCCGCGCGGACCGCAGGGCCGCCCGCTGACCATCCAGGCCGGAGACTCCGAGGGCGGCAGGGCCTTCGCGGCGGCCACCGCCGACGCCGTCTTCTCCCGGCACAGCAGGCTCGAAGAGGGGCAGGCCTTCTACCGCGACATCAAGTCGAGGCTGGCCGCGCACGGCAGGTCCCCCGACTCGCTGAAGATCCTCCCCGGTGTCACGTTCGCGCTCGGTGACACCGACGCCGAGGCCCAGGAGAACGCCGACCACATCCGCCGCCAGCAGGTCAGCCCGCAGACCGCGATCCTGCTGCTCGAGCAGCTGTGGAACCGCGACCTGTCGGCCTACGACCCCGAGGGCCCGCTGCCCGAGATCGACCCGGACGTCTCGGAAGACTCGATCATCAAGGGCCGGACCCGGATGTCCAGGGACCCGCTCGCCACGGCGGCGGAGTGGCGGGCCCTGGCCGAGTCCAAACGGCTCGGCATCCGCGACCTGGTCATCGAGGTGACCGGCAGGCAGTCCTTCATCGGCTCGCCCTCGCGCGTCGCCGAGGAGATCAACGAGTTCGTGCAGAGCGACGCCGCCGACGGCTTCATCCTGGTGCCGCACCTCACCCCCGGCGGCCTCGACGACTTCGTCGACAAGGTCGTCCCGCTGCTGCAGGAGCGCGGAGTCCTCCGCGCGGAGTATGAGACCGCCACGCTACGCGGCCACCTGGGGCTGGAGGAGCACCGTTGAAATTCCTCGCCATCACCCTCATCGTCCACGGCGCCAACCCCGTCACCGGTGAGCTCAAGTCGACCAACGCGCGCCTGCGCGAGGTGGTCGAGAACGCCGTGCTGGCCGAGGAGCTCGGTTTTGACGGCTTCGGCGTCGGGGAGCGGCACGAGCGCCCGTTCATCTCCTCCTCCCCGCCGGTCGTGCTCAGCCACATCGCGGCGAAGACGTCGACGATCAAACTGTTCACCGCGGTCACCACGCTGAGCCTGCTGGATCCGGTACGGGCCTACGAGGACTACGCCACCCTCGACCACCTCTCCGACGGCCGCCTGGAGCTCATCATCGGCAAGGGCAACGGAGCCGCGCAGGCCCAGCTCTTCCACGTGACCGGCGAGGACCAGTGGGAGCGCAACAGGGAGGGCTACGAGCTGTTCCGCCGCCTGTGGCGGGAGGACAGGGTGACCTGGTCCGGTAAGTTCAGGCCGTCCCTGACCGACGCCGAGACCTGGCCGCGCCCGCTGCAGCGGCCCATCCGCGTCTGGCACGGCAGCGCCACCAGCAAGGAGTCGGTGGACCTCGCCGCCCAGTACGGAGACCCGCTGTTCTCCGCCAACGTCAGCAACCCGGTCGAGCCGTACGCCGAGCTGATCCGTTACTACCGGGAACGCTGGGAGTTCCACGGTCACGACCCCGCCGACGCCCTGGTGGGAGCGGGCACCGCCGGGTACTACGCGGCCAGGAACTCCCAGGACGCGATCGAGACCTACCGGCCGATCTTCAACGCCAGGCTGGAGCTGTTCAAGAAGGTCGGAGTGGACCCGGTCTTCCACACCCTGGAGGACGCGATCGAGCGCAGCTCGATCCTGGTCGGCAGCCCGCAGCAGATCATCGACAAGGTGCACCGCTACCACGAGCGGCTCGGGCACGAGGTCATGCACCTGCACGCGGACGCGGACGGCCTCACCGACAAGCAGCACCGGACGGCACTGGAGCTCTTCCAGAGCGACATCGCCCCGGTGCTGCGCGTGGAGATCCCCAGCAGACCGTTCCCCCGGTACGAGAGCGCGCGGGACGGGGGGCGCTCATGACCTCCCTGTCCGTCCTCGACCTGGCCCCCGTCCCGTCCGGTGGCACGCCGGGCGACGCGCTGCGCAACACCCTGGACCTGGCCAGGCGGGCCGAGGAGTTCGGCTACCTCCGCTACTGGGTGGCCGAGCACCACTTCGCGTCCGGCGTCGCCAGCGCAGCCCCGGCCGTGCTCATCGCCCTGGTGGCCGCCGCGACCAGCACGATCAGGGTCGGCTCGGGAGCCGTACAGCTCGGGCACCAGACCGCGCTGTCGGTGGTCGAGCAGTTCGGTCTCATCGACGCGCTCCACCCCGGCCGGGTCGACCTCGGCCTGGGCCGGTCGGGCCAGCGCAAGGCCGAGTTCGCCGAGCTGGCGAAGAAGGCCCCGCCCGCGCCGAGGCCCGCCAGGGTCGTGGACGGCCTGCTCATCCCCGAACCCTTCTCCTTCACCGCGCTCGCGAGGTCGCCGCTGCTCTCCCTGTACGGCTCGCTGCTCCAGCAGCCCGGCGCGGAAAGTCCTGACTTCGCCGACCAGGTGGACGACATCGCGGCGCTGATCGCCGGCACCTACCGCTCCCCGGAGGGGGTGGCCGCGCACGCGGTGCCCGGCGAGGGCGCGGACCTGCGGCTGTGGATCCTGGGCAGCAGCGGCGGGCAGAGCGCGCAGGTGGCGGGGGAGCGGGGGCTGCCGTTCGCGGCGAACTACCACGTCAGCCCGTCCGGCGTGCTGGAGGCCGCGGAGGCGTACCGGGAGGCGTTCAAGCCCTCGGAGACCCTGGCGGAACCCCACCTGATCGTCTCGGCGGACGTCGTGGTGGCCGAGGACGACGAGAGGGCCCGCGAGCTCGCCTCCCCGTACGGGCTCTGGGTCCGCAGCATCCGCAGCGGTGCCGGGGCGATCCCGTTCCCGACACCGGCGGAGGCCGCGGCCCACGAGTGGAGCCAGGAGGACCGCGCGCTGGTCGCCGACCGGCTGGACACCCAGTTCGTCGGCTCCCCGCGTACCGTCGCCGAGAGGCTGCGCGTCCTGCGTGACGTCACCGGCGCCCACGAACTGCTCGTCACCACCATCACCCACGACCACGCCGACCGGGTCCGCTCCTACGAGCTGCTTGCCGAGGAGTGGTCGAGGCTCGTCGCCTGAGCCCGAGACGGCCTGCCGGGCGGACACCGTCCCGGCGCGCCCAAGGCCGGGGAGGCCGCCCGTACTCGGCCTCCCCGGCTTCCTGCACCCGGTGGCGGCCGAAGATATTTCCGGCGTGATGTCGAGAACGCGTCGTCGACTCCGACGTCCCAGGTGAGACGCCCCCGACGAGGGCGTCCTGAGATTCGCCGCCGGAAGAGAACCGCCCCGTGCCGGGTGCGGGAAAGGACAAGACATGAAGAGCTCTGCCCTCGGCAGCATCCTGCTCGGCAGCGTCGACCCCGTCAGGCTCCACGCCTGGTACCTCGCCGCGCTGGCACCCGAGCACTTCGGAGACGGCTTCATCGACTTCGGCGGTGTCCGGGTCCTCTTCGAAAACCGCACCGACATCGCTCCGGCGACCGCCGAGCCCGGTCGGGTGATCTTCAATTTCCATGTGGAGGACGCCCGTGCCACAGCCGCGCACCTCGACGGCCTGGGGGCGACCTGGCTGGTCGAGGTCGAGCGGCGGGACGCCGGGCTGTTCGGCACGCTGGTGGACCCGGACGGCAACTACATCCAGATCATCGAGCTCAGCGAGGAGTATCTCGCCGCGGCGGGGCGATGACCTGTCCGGCGGGCGGACGACATCGACGCCGCCGTTGACGAACTGGCCGGACGGGGTGTGACCTTCGAGCGCTACGACGGCTTCACGCAGGACGACAGGGGCGTCATGCGGGAAGGCGGCCCCTGCATCGCATGGTTCAGGGACCCCGCCGGCAACGTCCTGTCCGTGCTCCAGGACAGGTAGGAGTGCCCGTGGGCCCGGCCGCGTCCGTCGCCGCGGCCGGGCCCACGTATCAGGTCGGGTATCAGGTCGGGCGCGTCAGGCGCGTTTGGCGATGGCGGTGATGAAGGGCTGCATGATCCGGGCGGCCAGCGGGCCGAACGCGGCGAGGATGAGCACGTAGGCGGCGGCCAGCGGGCCCAGGTCGGGATGGACCCCGGCGGCCACCGCGAGACCGGCGATCACGATGTTGAACTCGCCCCGGGGGATGAGCGCGATTCCGGCCCGAGCCTGTCCGGCTCTGGCGATACCCGCCCGGTGGGCGGCGTAGGCGCCGGTGAGCAGCTTCGTGATCATGCTGATCACGGCGAGGAGCACGGCCAGCCCGGCAACCGGGAGAATCTTGGTCGGATCGGTCTGAAGGCCGAAGAAGACGAAGAACACCGCGGCGAACAGGTCGCGGATCGGGGTGAGCAGTTCCTGGGCGTCCTCGGCCAGCTCGCCGGAGAGGGCGATGCCGACCAGGAAGGCGCCGACCGCGGCCGAGACCTGGAGCTGCTGGGCCACCCCGGCGACCAGCAGCGCGAGACCGATGACCTTCAGCAGCAGCACCTCGGAGTTGGGGCTGGAGACGAACGCCTCGATGAACCTGCCGTAGCGGAGCGCGACCAGCAGCACGACGCTGACCGTGCCCAGTGCGATCGCCACGGCGATCGCACCGCTGGCGAAGCTCAGCCCGGCCAGCACCGCAGTGAGGATCGGCAGGTAGACGGCCATCGTCAGGTCCTCGAAGACCAGCAGCGACAGCACCACCGGTGTCTCGCGGTTACCGATCCACCCCAGGTCGGACAGGACCTTGGCGGTGATGCCGGAGGAGGTGGCGTAGGTGACACCGGCCATGGCGATGGCGGCCACCGGCCCCCAGCCCAGCAGCAGCGCGGTGATCGCGCCCGGCGCGGCGTTGAGCACCAGGTCGACCACGCCCGCGCGGGCGTTGCCCTTCAGGCTCGTCACCAGCTCGGAGGCGTTGTACTCCAGGCCGAGGGTGAGCAGCAGCAGGATGACGCCGAGCTCGGCGCCGACAGAGGTGAACTCCTCGCTGGTGGCCAGGGGCAGGATGCCGCCGGTGCCGAAGGCCAGTCCGGCGATGAGGTACAGGGGGATGGGCGAGATGCCGACTTTAAGGGCCAGTGCGCCGAGGATGCCGAGCCCGAGAAGGACAGCACCGAGCTCAAGAAAAAGAATAGCCGTGTGCACCAGGTTTCCTACCCGCCGGACAGGATGTCGGAGACGGCGGAGGTGCTCTCCGGGCTGCCCACCACGACCACCACGTCGTTTCCGAGCAGCCCGAAATCAGGGGCGGGGCTGGCGAACACCTGGCCCTCGCGAACCACGGCCACGATGGAGGCGCCGGTGCGGGTGCGGACGCGCGCGTCACCCATCGGCCGGCCGGCGTACGGCGAACCGGGCACGATCGGCAGTTGCAGGCTGACGAGCCCCTCGACCTCGCTGTGCAGGGCGTTGAGGCGCTGCACGATGCGCGGGGCGCCGAGCAGTTCGGCGAGCGCGTCGGCCTCCTCGTCGTTCAGTTTTATGGTCTCGCATGCGCGGTCGGGATCATCCGGGTCGTACAGCACCAGGTCACGACGGCCCGTGCGGTGAGAGACGATTCCTATTCGCCTGCCTGACCGCGTCGTGAACTCGTGCCGCAGCCCTATACCTGGCAGTGCCGTCTGCTCGACCTCCACCGTGCCAGCTCCTTGCGTGTGTATGACTGATTCTCTTGCCAGGAGAACCTACCAACTCGGGTTTTGTCGAGTGACGCCGAGCATAACCGGTATTACCGATTGACTTTGTGGGTTATTTGGCCGACGATGGGCGGGAACCGAGCCCCCAGCCACGAATGAGGTCTTCCGTGCCGGCTCCCGTCGTCGACGTGGGGGCGCCGCAGCGGGCCGCGCGAACGCGGTCACGTGCGCCCCTGCCCTCCGCCGCCGTCTGGCAGCGCCTTGTCAGCCCCCTGGTCATCGTCGTCGTCTGGCAGGTCGCCAGCGCCGCCGGACTTCTCCCGGGACAACTCCTCGCCTCGCCCGTCAAGGTCCTCACCACCGCCGCCGGGCTCGTCGGAGAGGGAGTCCTGCCCGAGGCGATCGCCGTCTCGCTCCGGCGGGCCGTGATCGGCTTCACCCTCGGCGCGGTCGCCGGGATCGGCCTGGCCCTCGTGGCGGGGCTCAGCCGCATCGGCGAGAACGCCGTCGACCCGCCGCTGCAGATGCTGCGGGCGCTTCCGCTGTTCGGCCTGATCCCGCTGTTCATCCTCTGGTTCGGGATCGGCGAGACGCCCAAGGTGGCGCTGGTCGCCCTCGGCGTGGCCTTTCCGCTCTACCTCAACACCTTCTCCGGGATCCGCGGCGTCGACGGCAGGCTCGCCGAGGTGGCCCGGGTGCTGCGGCTGAGCCGTACGGAGACCATCACCCACATCGTCCTGCCCGGCGCGCTGGCGCAGACCCTCGTCGGCCTGCGGCAGAGCCTGGGCGTGGCCTGGCTGGCGCTGATCGTGGCCGAGCAGATCAACGCGGACGCCGGCCTGGGACACATGATCAACGATGCCCGGGAGTTCCTGCGCACCGACGTGATCGTCGTCGGCCTGATCGTCTACGCGGTCCTCGGCCTGCTGACCGACGCGCTGGTACGCCTGCTGGAGAGGAGGGCCCTGTCATGGCGGCAGAGCTTCCTGTCACGTTGACCTCGTCGCGTGCGGTGCTCCCGCTCCCCGCGGCGGCCCCGCCCCGTGCGGCGGCCCCGGTGGCCGCGGTCAGGGGACTCACCCGGGCCTTCGGGGAGCGGCGGGTTCTCGACGGGGTCGACCTGGAGATCGGCCGTGGCGAGTTCGTCGCCCTGCTCGGCCGGAGCGGCTCGGGCAAGTCCACGCTGCTGAGGGTGCTCGCGGGACTCGACCCCGGTGCCGAGGGCGAGGTCGAGGTCTGCGGCACCGCCGCCGTGGCCTTCCAGGAGCCCCGGCTCGTGCCGTGGAAACGGGTCCTGGCCAACGTCGCGCTCGGGCTGCGCGCCCCCGACCCGCGCGCCGCCGCGCTGGCCGCGCTGGAGGAGGTCGGTCTCGGCGCCCTGCGCGACGCCTGGCCGCTCACCCTGTCCGGCGGCGAGGCACAGCGGGCCTCCCTGGCCAGGGCGCTGGTCCGCGAGCCCGGCCTGCTCCTGCTCGACGAGCCGTTCAGTGCCCTGGACGCGTTGACCCGCATCACCATCCACCGGCTCGTGCTCGACCTGTGGGTGCGGCACCGCCCCGGCATCCTGCTCGTCACCCACGACGTGGATGAGGCCATGCTGCTGGCCGACCGCGTCCTGGTGCTCGACGGGGGCGCCATCGCCCACGAGTCCGGGATCGAACTGCCCCGCCCCCGCCACCGCGACCACCCCGATCTCATCGCACTGCGCTCCACCCTGCTCAACCGGCTGGGCGTCACCCCGGAGGGAACCGTATGAAACGTCGTGTCACCGCGGCGATCGCCGTGGCTCTGCTGCTGTCCTTCACCGCGGCCTGCGGAGCCGGGGAGGAACGGGGCGTCCGTGCGGACGGCTCGGTCGACCTGTCACAGGTGACGCTCCGCGTCGGCGACCAGAAGGGCACGGGCCTGCAGGCGCTGTTGACCGCGGCCGGCCAGCTCGACGACGTCAAGTACAAGGTCACCTGGTCACAGTTCACCTCGGGGCCACCGATTCTGGAGGCCATCAACGCCGGTTCGGTGGACTTCGGCGCGGTCGGCAACGCGCCGCCGGTCTTCGCGGCCGCCGCCGGGGCGAAGATCTCCGTCATCGCGGTCGCCGAGAAGGGCCTCGGCGGTCAGGCGGTCGTCGTTCCCGCGGACTCGCCCATCAAGACCCCGGCGGACCTGCGCGGCAAGCGCGTCGCCGTGGCCAAGGGCAGCTCCGCCAACTTCCACCTGCTGGCGGTACTGAAGAAGGAGGGACTGGGCTTCACCGACATCCAGCCCCAGTACCTCCAGCCGCCGGACGCCCTGGCCGCGCTCTCCTCCGGCAGGATCGACGCCTGGGCCATCTGGGATCCCTACACCGCCCAGGCCGAGTCCCAGACCGGGGCGCGCGTCCTGGTCGACGGCGAGGGCTACGCCAACGGCTTCGAGTTCCAGATCGCCGGGAAGGAGGCCCTCGCCGACCCGGCCCGCACGGCCGCGCTGAGCGACTGGGTGGCGCGCATCCGCAAGGCACATCAGTGGGCCAACGACCACCAGGACGAGTGGTCCAAGGTCTTCTCCGAGCTCACCGGGCTGGACCAGGCGATCATCAGTACGGCGGTCAGGCGCAGCTCGTACCGGGACCTCAAGCTCGCCGGCGATGTCGTCGACCGCGAGCAGCTCGTCGCCGACGCGTTCAGCGAGGCCAAGCTCATCCCCGCCCCCGTCACGTTCGCGGACTTCGTCGACACCAGCTTCGACGCCACCCTGGACAACCCCTCGTGACGCCCGCCCCGAGGTCCGTGCCCGGGAGATCCACGCCTGGAGGCATCCGATGAAGTTCCACTGGTTCCTGCCCACCGCCGGTGACAGCCGGGTCCTCACCGGGGGCGGCCACGGCCTCAGCAGGGGGCACGGCCGCTCCGAGGCGGCCACGTTCCGCCCGCCGGACATCGAGTACCTGGCGCAGGTCGCCCGCTCCGCCGAGCAGCTCGGCTTCGAGGCGGTCCTGACCCCGACCGGCACCTGGTGCGAGGACGCCTGGCTGGTCACCGCCGCGCTGACCCGCGAGACCGAGCGGCTGAAGTTCCTCGTCGCCTTCCGGCCAGGCTTCATGTCACCGACGCTGGCCGCGCAGATGGCCGCCACCTACCAGCGGCTCTCGCGAGGCAGGCTCCTGCTCAACGTGGTGACCGGCGGGGAGAGCGCCGAGCAGGCCAGGTTCGGCGACCATCTGTCCAAGGACGAACGCTACGCGCGCACCGACGAGTTCCTGTCGGTCGTGCGCGGCGCCTGGAGCGGTACCCCCTACGACTTCGACGGCGGCCACTACCGCGTCGAGGGCGCGATGGTCGCCGAGACGCCCGATCCCGTCCCGGAGATCTACTTCGGCGGCTCCTCGCGGGCTGCCGGACCGGTCGCGGCCAGGCACGTGGACGTCTACCTCACCTGGGGCGAGCCCCCCGAGCAGGTGGCGAAGAAGATCGAGTGGATCCGGGAGCTGGCGGAGGAGCAGGGCCGTAAGCTCCGCTTCGGCATCCGGCTGCACGTGATCACCCGCGACAGCGAGCGCGACGCCTGGGCGGAGGCCGAGCGGCTGCTGGCCGCCATCGACCCGGCCGACATCGTCTCGGCCAGGAAGCTGCTCGGCCGTAGCGAGTCGGTCGGCCAGCGGCGCATGCTGGAGCTGCACGAGGGCTTCACCGGGGGCACCGCCCGCGACCTGGAGATCCATCCGAACCTCTGGGCCGGGGTCGGCCTCGTGCGGGGCGGTGCGGGCACCGCGCTGGTCGGCAGCCACTCCCAGGTCGCCGAGCGGATCGAGGAGTACGCCTCGCTCGGCATCGAGGAGTTCGTCCTGTCCGGCTATCCCCACCTGGAGGAGGCGTACTGGTTCGGCGAGAACGTGCTTCCCCGCGTCGCCGCGCCCGTCCAGGGGTGATCACGGCCACATCCGGCGAGCCCGTCTTGCGCGTGATCTCCGCGGGGAGGAATCTCGGTGCATGCCTGACGACCGCCCGTACGACATCGTGCTGTTCGGCGCCACCGGGTTCACCGGGGCGCTCACCGCGGAATACCTCGCGCGCAACGCCGGTCCCGCCCTCCGCTGGGCACTGGCCGGGCGCAACCGGGCCAAGCTCGAAGCGGTCAGGGACCGGATCGGCCTGCCCGAGCTGCCGCTGCTGCACGCCGACGTGACCGACCCGGCCTCCCTGGTGGAGATCGCCAGGCAGGCCAGGGTCGTGGCGACCACCGTGGGCCCCTACGTCTCCTACGGCGAGCCGCTGGTGGCCGCCTGCGCCGACGCGGGCACCCACTACGCCGACATCACCGGCGAGCCCGAGTTCGTCGACCGCATGTTCATCCGCCATCACGAGCGGGCCAGGAGGACCGGGGCCAAGCTCGTGCACGCCTGCGGGTTCGACTCCGTCCCGCACGACCTCGGCGCCTACTTCACGGTCAGGCGGCTGCCCGAGGGAGTGCCGCTGGAGGTCAGCGGCTTCGTCCGGGCCTCCGGCGCCGCCTCCGGCGGCACCGCGCACTCCGCCGTCATGGCGATCTCCCGCTTCCGGCAGACGGCCGAGGCCGCGCACATCCGGCGCGAGCTCGAAGGCGGGTCCGCGGCCTCCGGGACCAGGCGGACGCGTGGCATGCCCGGATCGGTGCGCCACGTCGGAGGGTGGGCACTGCCGCTGCCCACGCTCGACCCGCAGATCGTCGCCCGCTCGGCCCGCGCGCTGGACCGCTACGGCCCCGACTTCACCTACCGCCACCACTTCGCGGTCAGGCGACTGCCCGTCGCGCTCGGCCTCGCCGCCGGGGTGGGCGCCCTCGCGCTGCTCGCCCAGATCCCACCGGCGCGCTCCCTGCTGCTGCGCCGCTTCGCACCCGGTGAGGGGCCCGGCGTCGAGCAGCGGGCCAGGAGCTGGTTCAAGGTCACCTTCCTCGGCCTGGGCGGCGGGGCGCGCGTCGTCACCGAGGTCGCGGGCGGCGACCCCGGCTACGGCGAGACCGCCAAGATGCTCGGCGAGTCGGCGCTCTGCCTGGCGACGGACGACCTCCCGGAGGTCTCCGGTCAGCTGACCACCGCCGTGGCGATGGGCGACGCGCTGATCGGCCGCCTGGTGCGGGCGGGCATCACCTTCACGGTGCTGAGCGACTCGCGCAAGTAGGCGTCCGCTCGGGACGAGCGGCTCCCGGGTTCCGGTGTGACGATCGTGGACGGGATCGGCCGGAACCCGCTCGATCCGGGGTGTCACCCGGTCACGATGTGGACCGGCGGCGCCTGCGGTAGGCACGCTGCTGGCAGGCCCGCGAGCAGTAGGCGCGCGGGCGACCCGTCTCCGCCCGGTCCATGCCCGTGCCGCAGGTCGCACACGAGGCGCTTTCATCACGCTTTTCATCACGCTCGCGGACCAGTACCTCGATGCCGTCCAGCACGCGCCGCAGGCCGAACTCGAAGGAGTCCTCCGGCTCGTCGTAGCCGCCCGCCTCCCAGACGTGGGTCAGCGTGGGATAGAGGTGGAGCTTCTCGTACAGCGACTCCCGGGCGCCCCACCACTCCTCCTCGGAGACCCCCGTGTGCCGCTCGGCCCTGGCGACCTCCGCCGCCCTGGCCGCCTCGCTGTCCACGAACCGGCCGACGAGGCCCACCACCGCGACCATCTCGGCGGGCTTCAGGCCGATTCCCGCCACGGTGCCGAGCGCGTACTCGAACTGGGCGACGGAGTTCGGGCCGGGAACGTGCCGGGTGCCGCGCACCTCGGCCAGCCAGGGGTGACGGCGGCACAGGGCCCAGCACCGTCTCGCCCACCCCTCGAGCGCCTCGCGCCAGCCGTGCGGCGTGCCGGCCGCGCCGCCGCCGTCCGTCCCGCTCGTCGCCACGTCGCCCATCACCGTGTCGCACATCAGGTCGATGAGCTGTGCCTTGCCCGGTACGTGCCGGTAGAGCGACATGCTGGTGAAGCCGAGACGTTCGCCGACCCGTCGCATCGACAGCCCCTCGACGCCGTCGGCGTCGGCGATCTCGACGGCGGCGCGCACGATCGCGCCGACGCTCAGTCCCTGCCGGGGCGCGGCGTCCCGGGACCCCCGCCACAGCAGTTCGACGGTCCGGTCCGGATCCTCCTCGAAGGCCACCCGTTCTCCTTCCGCTTGACGCTCGACCCGAGTATCTGTTTATGCTGTATACGTTATTTACATTATAAATGAGGAGCGCCCGTTGAACGATTTCTACGTGTCCCCCTCCGGTGACGACACCTGGCCCGGCACCCTGGAACGACCCTTCGCCACCCTCGCCCATGCCCGGGACCTGGCCCGCGGCGCGGGCGCCGCTGTCCACCTGCTGGCAGGCACCCACCGGCTCGCCGAGACGTTCGAGCTCACCGAGGCCGACTCCGGCGTGACCTACCGGGCACTGGGGGAGGCCGTCGTCAGCGGTGGCCGCCGGGTCACCGGCTGGCGCGAGCGGGACGGAGTCTGGCTGGCCGAGGTCGGCGACCTCGACACCCGCCAGCTCTACGTGGAAGGACGCAGGGCCGAACGGGCCGCGATCGACGCGATTCCCGGGAAGGCCACCAGAACCGACACGGGTTACGTCACCGACAGTACGGCCCCGCAAAGCTGGGGCAATCCCGCCGACGTCGAGTTCGTCTTCCGCGGCGTCTACCCGTGGACCGAGGCCCGCTTCGGCGTCGCCGCCGTCGAAGGCGACGAGTACTCGACCACCATCACCATGGCCCAACCCGCCTTCGGCTGGGCGATCGAGCTCTACAACTCGGTGGTCCCTTGGGAGGGCGGAGGGGAGTCCTACGGCCCTGGCCTGCCGACCCGGGTGGAGAACGGCGCGGGCTTCCTAACGGAGCCGGGTACCTTCGCCCTCGACAGGTCCCGCCCTGGTCACCACGTCCTGAGCTACCGGCCGCGCCCCGGCGAGGACCCCGAGCGGACGGAGGTCGTCGCCCCCGTACTGGAGACGCTGGTCAAGGTCACGGGCGCTCGCGACGTCGCCTTCCTCGGCGTCACCTTCGCAGACGCCACCTGGCTGCGGCCGAGCCGCCCAGAGGGCTTCCTGCACTACCACGGCACCGGCTACTACGAGGGCGGCCCCATCGAGAAGGTGTCGTTCGGCGAAGGGGCGTGGGTGACGGTGCCGGGGGCGTCGTCGGAGATTCCGGCGAACGTCGTGTTCGAAGGCGCCGCGCGCGTCGCGATCGAGGGCTGCCGCTTCACCAGGCTGGGGGCCACGGCCCTGCGGTTCTCCGGCGACAGCGCCGACATCCTGGTGCGGGGCAACGTGTTCGAGAGCCTCTGCGGCGGCGGGATCTCGATCGGCGGGAGCCGCGGCGCCAGGGTCGAGAACAACTGGGTCCACGACGTCGGCCTGGAGTACTCCGGCTCGCCCGGTATCGCGGTGACCGGGAGCGAGGACTCCACGCTCGCGCACAACCAGGTGAACGACGTCCCGCACTGCGGCATCGTGGTCGGCGCGGGCAAGAGCACCCGGGTCCTGCGCAACCTCACCTTCAACACGCTGAAGGTGCTGGCCGACGGCGGTGGCATCTACCTGTCGGGCCCGCAGGGCGACTCCCACGACAACGGCGCGGTCGTCCGCGGCAACGTCGTGCGCGACACGCTCACGCCGTACAACTTCGCGCTCTACACCGACTACGGCGCCGCCTGGGTCACCGTCGAGGGCAATGCCGTCCAGCGCGCCGACAACACGGCCGTCCTGCGGGTCTGGCCACCACTGGAAAACGTCGTCTTCCGCGGCAACTTCTGGGATGCCGACCCGGTGGGCTGGGACGACCCGCCGGAGGGCGTCACCATGGAGGGCAACGTGACGTCGGCCGACGAGAAGGACTTCGAGGTCCGTACGGCGAGCATCGTCGCGCGGGCGGGTCTGGAGCCCGGCTACGCCCACCTGCTCGGACGGTGACCACCGCGCCTCGCTCTTGGAGAAGCCTTGGGGTACGGATGAGCGTGGCGGTGATCCGGGCACGGTACTAAACCGGATAGTCCGCGTGCGGGAACGGGGGCCGTGTCATGTCCGACTCGTGAGCGCGAAAGAGCGTGATGAGGACCTGACGGCCCGAGTGCCGGCCGGACGCGTCGGCACCGCCGCGCGGTGATACCGAACAGAGCGTCGGGGGACCGGCCCCGACGACGGCTGGTCGCGTCCGGGGCCGGCCCGAGTCCTAGGAGACGTCAGCCATGAAAATGCCCACAGTCAACGAGTGCCAGGTCGATGCGTGCGCCTACAACGCGGACCACGTCTGCCACGCGCTGGCCATCACGGTCGGCAACAGTCATCACGCGGAGTGCGAGACCTTCTTCAAGGTCGACCTGAAGGGTGGCGACCCCGCCGCCACCGGCCGCGTCGGCGCCTGCAAGATGTCCGACTGCCAGCACAACGTCCAGTACGAATGCCAGGCCTCCGGCATCGTCGTCGGTTACGCGCAGAAGGACATCGACTGCCTCACGTACGCGCCGGCCTGACGGCGGATGAGCGGTACGGCGACGGAGCGGTGCCCCCGGCCTCTTGGCATCCAAGCGCTTGTTTGGTAACACTGGCCCATGGCAGAAACCGCCGCCGACGTCTTCGCACCCGCGAAGCTCGGGCCGATCACCCTGCGCAACCGCCTGATCAAGGCGGCCACCTTCGAGGGCATGACCCCCGAGGCGCTGGTCTCCGACGAGCTGATCGACTTTCACCGGCGGGTGGCCGCCGGAGGCGTCGGCATGACCACGGTGGCCTACTGCACGGTGGCACCGGAAGGCCGCACGCAGTGGCGGCAGATCTGGATGCGCCCGGAGGCCGTGCCCGGCCTGCGCCGCCTCGCCGAGGCGGTACACGCCGAGGGCGCCGCCATCTCCGCGCAGATCGGCCACGCCGGCCCGGTGGCCAACCCCGCCTCCAACAGGCTCCCCGCGCTGGGCCCGTCCCGGCGGTTCAACTGGCTGGGCATGAGCATGACCCAGGCGACGACCGTCGCGGACATCGAGCGCATCGTCCGCGCGCACGCCGACGCGGCGCTCCTGGCGGAGGAGTCGGGCTTTGACGCCGTCGAGATCCACCTGGGGCACAACTACCTGGTCAGCTCCTTCCTCAGCCCCCGGCTCAACAACAGGACCGACGGCTACGGCGGCAGCCTGGCCAACCGGGCCCGGCTGGCGCGCGAGGTCGCCCTGGCCGTAAGGGAGGCCGTCGGCGGCCGGATCGCGATCCTGGCCAAGCTCAACATGGACGACGGGGTCAGCGGCGGCCTGACACCCGACGAGAGCCTCCAGGTCGCGACCTGGCTGGAGGCGGACGGCGGACTCGACGCCATCGAGCTGACGGTGGGCAGCTCGCTGCTCAACCCGATGTACCTGTTCAAGGGCGACGCCCCGATCCGTGACTTCGCCGCGGCCCTGCGGCAGCCGCAGCGGCTGGGGGTGCGGCTGCTGGGCGGCCGGTTCCTGCGCTCCTACCCCTACCGGGACGGCTACCTGCTCGACGACGCCCGCGCCTTCCGCGCCGCCCTGAGGATGCCGCTGGTGCTCCTCGGCGGCGTCACCAACCTGGCGACCATGGAACTGGCCCTGCGCGAGGGCTTCCAGTTCGCCGCCATGGGCCGGGCCCTGCTCATGGAGCCGGACCTGCCCAACCGGATCATGAAGAACCGGGCCGTCGAATCCCGGTGCATCCACTGCAACCGGTGCATGTCGACGATCTACTCCGGCACCCGCTGCGTGCTCACGGAGTGACCGCCCTCGCTCTCAGCGGAGCCCGGCACGCCGGGCGGTGACCACGTCGACGACGGCCACGACCAGCGAGACCAGCACGAAGGCGATGGCGACCAGCAGCGAGTGCCGGAACGCCGTCGCGTAGTCGCCGCGGGAGGAGGCGACCTCGGCGAAGAACACCGAGCCGATCGCCGCGATGCCGACGGCCGTGCCGAGCCGCTGTCCCGTCTGGAGCACCCCGCCGGCGGTGCCGGCCATCGCGACCGGCACCTCCGACAGGGTCAGCGTCTGGTTGGGGGAGATCACCAGGCCGCTGCCCAGGCCGGCGAGGAGCAGCGGCAGCGCGATGGCCCAGGCCACGTGCTCGCCGGGGACCAGCCGCACGGCGAGCGCCGTGATGCCCAGCGCGGCCGCGACCAGCAGCAGCCCCGCCACCACCAGCGGCCGGCCCAGCCGGGTGACGGTCCGGCCGCCCAGCGTGGCGGCCACGGCCGACCCCGCCGCGAAGGGGGTGGTCGCCAGCCCTGCCTCCAGTGCCGAGTAGCCCAGGCCGTTCTGCAGGTAGAGGGTGAGAATGAAGAAGATCGCGCTGAAGCCGGCGAAGTAGAGCGTGCCGAGCAGGGCGCCGAGCGCGTACGAGCGTCTGCGGAACAGGAACAGGTCGACGACCGGCTGGCGCCGCCGCCCGTACCGGCGCTCCCAGGCCACGAAGGCGGCGAGCACGACGAGCCCGGCGAACAGCGTCGGCCACCTTTCCGCGCCCTGCCACTGCTGCCCCTCGACGAACGGCAGGAGCACCAGCACGACGCCGAGGGCGAGCAGCAGCACGCCCACCGGATCCATGCTCTCCCGGGGGCGCCTTTCGCGCGCCGGAGGCCGGATGTAGCGGTACGCCAGGACCACGGCCAGGATGCCGATCGGCACGTTGACGTAGAAGACGAGGCGCCAGGCGTCGGGGCCGCCGCCGAGTTGGATGAGCGCCCCGCCGAGCAGCGGGCCGATCGCGGTCGAGAAGCCGATGACGGTGCCCAGCAACCCGAACGCCCGGCCCCGCTCCGCTCCCCGGAAGAGTTGCTGGATCAATCCGCTGACCTGCGGATTCAACACCCCGCCGGCCATCCCCTGGATGAGTCTCGCGATGACCAGCAACCTCGGGTCCCCGGCCATCCCGGCCGCCGCACTGGACAGGGTGAACAGGACGACACCGAGGACGAACACGTTGCGCCGGCCGTGCATGTCGCCGAACCGCCCCGCGGGGATCAGCGCCAGCCCGAAGGTGAGCGCGTACCCCGACACCACCCACTGCAGGTCGCTCTGCGGGGCGTTCAGCCCGTTGCGGATGGCCGGCAGCGCCACGTTGACGATGCTGACGTCCAGCAGGGTCATGAAGCCGGCGACGAGGCAGACGGTCAGCGCCTTCCAGCGGCGTGGGTCGGCTCCCTCCTGGTCTCTCAGAGCCGTCGTCTCGTCGCTCATCCGGTCGCGCGGTGCGGGGGCCCGGCCCCCCGGTCCGCCGGTCTTCTCCTCCCGCCGCGTTCCAGATCTTCGGGCGGTACGGGTGACCGGCTGAGGACCAGCATGCCGCCCCCGTTCTCCGCCTTCGGCTTTCAGCAGCCGATACGTACCCCTTTCGGATGTTCAAATCACCGTTCGGGCCCCGGCGAGTCGCCGGGGCCCGAACGGTGGCTCATCTGCGGAGCGGGGAGTCGCCCGGTGCTACGGGCAGGTCGCCTCGCCGCTCTGCAGCGGGACGTTCACCGCGGTCCAGGCGGCCTTGACCGCGTTGACCTCGACGCAACCCGAGAAGAGCGCCTTGGCGGCGGCCACGGTGGCCTTCCGTGCCTTGGGGTGCGTCCACGGCGAGGTCTTGCTGTTCAGCCCGGCCTGGAAGATCTGGCCGGCCTTCTGGATGCCGATACCGGTCAGCGTGGCCGGACCCGAGCAGACGGAGCTGGCCGGCTTGCCCACCGGGTTGGTGCCCTCGGCGAGCAGGTAGAACCAGTGGTTCTGCGGGCCCGCTCCCGCGTGCACCTCGAAGTTGAAGGGGGAGCTGTAGCAGTTCGGGTCGCCGAGCGCGCCGGGGTTGTACATGTTGCGGATCTCGCCCGAGCCGACCAGATTGACCTCCTCGCCCACCAGGTAGTCCGGCGGGTCGAGGCTGGCGGGCTGGTTGGCGTAGTGCTCGGTCAGCGCGCCGAAGATGTCGCCGGTCGACTCGTTCAGGCCGCCGGCCTCGGCGGTGTTGGTCACGGGGGCCCCGGAGTACTGGAAGACGGCGTGACCGAACTCGTGGCCGACCACGTCCATCGGGGTGGCCTGCCGGTTGTTGGCCTGGTTACGCCCGAAGTTGGTGTAGCTGCCGGTCCAGTAGGCGTTGACGGCGCTCAGGCCGACCCGGGCCGGGAACGCGCCGCCGGAGCCGTTGAACCCGTTGCGGCCCAGCCAGTTGCGGAGCATGTCCCACTCCTTCTGCGCCGCGTACAGGGCGTCGACGCAGGCGGTCTCCAGGTTGGTGCCCGAGCCGGTGCCCCAGGCGTCGTCGGTCCCGGTGTAGGCGGTGCCGCCCTGCCCGCCGCAGCGCAGGCCGGGACGGGTGGTGTCGGTCATCGAGTACGAACTGCCGGAACCCGAGGTCTGGATGGTCACCGGGTTGCCGTTGTAGTAGCTGTTGCCGGTGCCGGCGCGGACGTCGTCGTAGGAGTCGAAGATCGACCCGTCGACGGCGTCCACGAAGACGTGCAGGACGCTCGGGATCTCGCCGTTGGTGCCGGTGACGACCACCTCCCAGGCCAGCCTGGGCGTGGTGGTGGCGGCGTGCACGAGCAACCGGGGGGTGCTCACGCTCTCCACGGTGGACACCTGCGCCCGGGCGGTGGCGGTCGCCGCGGCGGCGTCCACCTTGCTCGTGACGTCGACCGTGATCCTGGACTGCTGGCCCGAGCTCACCGACCCGACCAGCTCGCCGGCCCGGTCGGTGGACACGATCACGTCACCGCCGAACACCGGCAGCCCCCGGTAGGTGCGCGCGTAGGTCAGGTACTGCAGGCCCTTGGCGCCGGAGATGTTGGCGGTCAGGGTGAACTTCTCGTTCTGCCCCTTGAGGAGGGCTTCCGACCTCATCGCGATGGTGGCGTTGGCCGTGGTCACGGCGCGGTCGCGCGCCTCCGCGTCCGGCGGTGAGTACGGCGGAGGGTCGGCGGAGACGGTGCGGGCGGCGATGTCCGCCGGTGCTGACGCGGCGCTCACCGCGGTGGGGGTGACCAGGGCGGTGACGGCCAGTACGGCCACGGCGCCCAGTTTGGTCTTCGGATTCACGGGGGGTGACTCCTCTCGGTGTCCCTGGAGGGGAAGAGGGATACAAGGAGCCCTAAGGGTCGGGGCTACCCCAAAGCTGACACCGAGCGAGGCGGACGAATACCTCACAAAATCCCATAACGCCGTGGTATGGGCGGCTATCCGTACCGGGGGAGCCCCTGCCGTCACGGCTCACCGGTGCGGGTAAGGACGTCATGTTTTGGGGGTTCATAGGCTGAATTGCCCTGATGTACGGCGTTTTTTTCGCCGGGCCGATCGGAGATCATCTAAGGTGGGCTTCGATCGTGTTGTTACGGGGTGTGCTTGTGAGGAGGCTCTGATGAGCGAGGAAATCACAGAGGTCGACACCGAGGTGTTGGCGCGAATCGACACCTCGATCCCACATTCGGCGCGGGTGTGGGACTACTGGCTTGGCGGTAAGGACAACTACGGTCCCGACCGCGCGGTCGGCGACGAGATCGTGAAGGTCATGCCGGACCTGCCGGTCAACGCGCGGGCCGAGCGGGAGTTCATCGGCCGGGTCGTGAGCCATCTGGCCGGTGAGGCGGGCATCGACCAGTTCCTGGACGTGGGCACCGGCATTCCGGCCGCGGACAACACCCACCAGGTCGCCCAGCGGGTCAATCCCAAGGCGCGGATCGTCTACGTCGACAACGACCCGATCGTGCTGGCCCACGCCAGGGCGTTGCTGCGCGGCACCCCCGATGGGGAGACCGCCTACATCGACGCCGACCTGCGCGATCCCGAGCCCATCCTGCGACAGGCTGCGCGGACGCTGGACTTCTCCCGGCCGGTCGCGCTGATGCTGATGGGCGTCCTGGAGTTCGTCCCCGACGGGGACCAGGCCCAAAGCGCGGTGCGCACGCTGCTGGACGCGCTCCCCTCGGGCAGCTACCTGGCCATCGCGCACAGCGTGCACAGCCCGTCGATGGACGAGGCCGCCGCCAAGTGGAACGCCAGCGCCGCCACCCCGCTCACCCTCCGCACCCGGCAGCAGTTGGAGGAGTTCCTCGACGGGCTGGAGTTCCTGGAGCCCGGCGTGGTGTCGCTGCCCAAGTGGCGGCCCGAACCGCAGACCAGCTTCCGCGACCGCGACGTCTTCCAGTACGGCGGCGTGGGCCGCAAGCCGTAGGGCGCCTCGCCGTCCGCACGTCCTGACCCCACGTTCTGACCCGGAGCCCCGGATCGGCCCTGCCCGGTCCGGGGGCTCGATGACCCCCGGCCATGCCGGCACAGGCCGACGCCCCGGACGTGCGCCGCCGCGTCGAGAATACGCTCGCGCGTTCGAGCGGCCTTGGAACTCTCCTCCGCGGCTGAGGCGGTGGCTTTCACGGGCACGGAGCCACGGTCCCGTACTTCTGGTCGGATCGGTACGGCGCGCGCATCCAGTTCGTCGGGGTCCCCGCGACCGACGAGGTCCGCGTCGTCGACGGTGATCCCGCGGGGGAGCGCTTCGTCGTCCTCTACCGTCGAAAGGCGACGGGCGCCTTGGGCCTGCCGGGCGGCAGGCCCTAGCATCCAGATGTGCAGAATGATGTTCTAAGGGCCGGAGTGGTCCCACGCGCCCTGCTGGCCGCCTTCTGGCTCTGTTCCGCGGTCCATCTGGTGCTGGTCGCCGCCGGCGAAGGCCCGATGAACTCGGTGACCAAGGCGCTGCTGATGCCGCTGCTCGCGGCCTGGGTGCTGGCGCGGCGGGGACCGCGCCTGCTGGTGGCGGCGCTCCTGCTCTCCTGGGGCGGTGACGTGGCCCTGGAGATCGACGGTCTCTTCCTCGCGGGCATGGCCCTGTTCGCCGGGGCGCACGTCTGTTACGTGACCTGTCTCGTCCGCGAGGGGGCACTTCGGGCGCTGCGCCGCCGTCCGGCGATCCCGGTGGTCTACGGCGTCCTGTGGGCGGGCATGATCTTCGTCCTCTGGCCCGGTCTGGGCGACCTGCGCCTGCCGGTGGCCGTCTACTCGCTGCTGCTGACCGCCACCGCGGTGACCGCCGCCGGTCTCGGCCCGCGCATCGGGGCCGGGGGCGCCCTGTTCCTGCTCTCCGACGCGCTGATCGCGTTCGGCCTGGCGGACCTTCCCCGCCCGCCGATGACCGGCCTGGTGATCATGGCGACCTACGTCGCGGCCCAGTACCTCCTGGCCTCGGGCATCGTCGATCGCCTCCGTAGCTGAGGCGGTCACACCGCCGGCGGCGGATGTCCCCCTCCGCCGGAGGGGGACATCCGATCGGCCTGCTCCGGGGAGATCGTCACCAGCGGGGTGGCGAGCAGGTGCCGGGGCTCTCCGTGATCACCTTTTCATCTCCGACTCGGTGGCGAGCCTGATGTCGAACGTGACGTCCAGGTAGGGCCCGTCCATCCCGTACCGCTCGATCGAGGCATGGTCCTCGCGCGGCTCGAAGTCGACGATGATCTCCGGCTTGACCGCGAAGGCGGCGTCGGAGTCCAGGTAGGGGTCGTCGTTGACGAACACGTGGGTGGTCAGCGTGTGATGCCCGGCTGCCTCGACGCGGATGTGAAGATGGCCGGGGCGCATGGGATGACGTCCCATGGCGCGGAGCATGTCGCCTGCCGGGCCGTCCATCGGTACGGGGTAGCTGGCGGGCTTCACGGTGCGGAACCAGTACTCGCCGTTCTCGTCGGCGGTGAACAGACCGCGCAGGTTGCCTTCGGGCTGCTCGGCGTCCTGGGTGTCGTAGTGGCCCTTGTCGTCGGCCTGCCACACGTCGAGGATCGCACCCGGCAGGCGGTTCCCGTGGCAGTCCTGCACGGTGCCGTGGATCACGGCACTCTCGGCCCGGCCCCATTCGGGGCCCGCGGCGATGAGGTCACCCAGCTCGCGCGGCGGTGCCACGGAGTGGAAGGGGCCCTCCACCGAGCTCGGCGTCATGTCGGCCGGTCCCTGGTTGTTCACGTCATCGACGAGTGTGGTCAGTCCCAGCATGTCCGAGAGCAGGACGAACTCCTGCCGGGTGGGCGTGCAGAACGAGCCGGTACGCGCGAGGAAGGCGAGTCCCGCCTCCCACTCGGCCGCCGTCGGCCTCACGTCCTCGACGAAGCCGTGCAGGTGACGGATGAGGCTCTCCATGACGGTCATCAATCGGGTGTCCGTACCCTGGAGCTGGCCGACGACCTGCTCGGTCACGGGGTGGCTGCCGGCCGGGCCGTGCCCGGAGCTCACGGTCTCACTCATGCCCAGTCCTCTGCGCTCGCTGTGTTGATCACTGGAGTACGGACGCCGCTCGACTTCCCGACCTCCACCTCGACCACGTCGCCGTCGTGCAGCAGCCACGGGGGTGTACGCGCGTAGCCGATCCCGGACGGCGTTCCGGTGGCGATGATGTCGCCGGGCCGGAGCGTGAACACGCGGCTGTTGAACGAGAGAGTCGTCCCTGCCGAGAAGATCATCTTATTGGTCGAGGAGACCGAGGGTATCCGGCTCGTCAAGGAGCCGGGGAGGCGGGTCACTCCGCGGAGTTCTTCGGCCTGGACGGCACCGGTGAGCAGGGCTGGACCGTGTCGGCCGGGCGGCTCGACGTCCTGGTCAACGATGCCGGCACCGGCCTGGGGGAGAGCGAACCCGGGGTGCTGCTCGCCCTGGCCGGGGTGAACGAGATCTCGTGCGTGATCGCGGGGCACGACCGCCGCGCCCGGACCTCCCGCCCGAGGGGGACCGGCGTGCCGCACGAGGCACGCAGGGGGATGCGGCTCGCCGAGGACCTCGGCCTGCCAGTGGTCATGGTGATCGACACGCCGGGCGCGGCCGGCTCGGCGCGTGCTGTCAGACGCGCTCGGGCCGATCCGTGGCCCGAGGATGTGCCGGGCTCAGGTCACCGATGGCATCAGGTCGTTTCAATCGCCTCCATGACCGCCCCCTCCTCGGTGCGGACCTGAAGGGTGATCTCCGGCGGCAGCCGCAGCGAGTTGTGCACGGCGCTGTGCTCGATGACGGTGGTGAACGATTCCCGAAGACCTTCGGGAAGGCCGGGAGCGTCGACGACCAGATCGATTCGGCCGACCCGTGCCGGACGCAGTCCCAGATCGTAGTGGGCGGTCACGGTGACGCCGGCGGGCAGCTCACATCGGTGAAGGTAGCGTTCGGCGCGATGGGCGACGCAGGCCGCGAGACTCCCGACGAACAGCTCGACCGGGACGGGACCGGTGTCGCCTCCGCCGAAGTCCGTGGGCTGGTCGACACGGATGGTGTGACGGCGTATCTGCACGTCAAAGCGGCCGCCGCCGTGCCAGGTGATCTTCATCGTGCCGTTCCGGTTCTGCTTCATGGGTGACTCCACGGGTGTGTTCAGGTTCTGTAGGTGGAGCACGTGGATCTCATCGCCATGGGATGGCCCCTGCGCGTCGACAGGGGAAGGGCGCGCACCGTCCGCGGATCGTGGCCGAGGCGGACGGTGTGGTCATGCCGATCCCGGTGGCCCGGGGCGAGGGGCCGTCACCATGAGGTGGGCCCGCCGACATGGGCGATGTCCTCCGCGGTGACGGTGCGCAACCTTTCCGCCAGGTCGGCCAGCGCGCGGGCGACCGCGAGCTCGTCGCCGATCTCGGGGACCGACTGGTCGACCGGATTGCGACGCGCGTGACCGATCCCGGTCAGGTGGGTGTCGTTCTTGGTGGTCAGGAGTGCCCGGGCGGAGGTGTCATCGCCCTCTTCGGTGATGTAGATCTGCACGGTCCATTGCTTGGCTTCCATGGAAGGAACCTCCGATCGAACGGGTGTTCGTGGTGTCGTGCTTCCGAGTGTGTGGTGAGCCCGATCAGGTGCCGATCGCCCGGGATGGCCGGGCGGTCGCGCGGGTCATCCGACGGGTGTCGCGATCTCGGTGGTCATCGGGGTCCAGCGGTTCGCGAGCCGCTGGGCGAGAGCGGGCATGGTGGTGTACTCCAGCTCCGACAGTGGCAGCCGGTGCGGTTCGAACGGGCCGTGGCGGCGGAGGTAGTCCATGATCTCGCCGGCCTGGGCCCGTGCGCCGTCGAAGGCCGGATCGTCGAACATGTCGCGCGGGCCGATCAGCTTCCCGTCGTGGATCTGGAATCCCAGCGCGACCACGCGCGGCGGGCCGTCGAACCGGGACGGGTGCGCCTGCTGGACCGGGACCGGCAGGAACGGTGCGTGGTGCGAGCCGCGCATGCACCCGGCGACCGTGTACGGAAAGGCGAAGGGCTCCAGTGCCTCGCCGACCGCGGGCAATCCGGACTGGCAGCGGACGATCATCACCGGGTCGTCCTTGCCGACGTACTTGCCGGCGATCAGGGACAGCCGCTGGGTGCTGGTCGCGGCCGCGGTCTCGTCCAGGGTCTTGGAACGGACGCTGTGGATCACGTAACGGGCCGGGGCGCCGATGTACATCAGCATGTCGTACAGGTCGGCCGGGCAGTCGAAGACGATGCGCTTCTCCTCGTACAGGTCGTAGACCTCGAAGCCGAAGCCGGCGTGCATCTTTCCATCGATGACCAGGCCCGCGGTGTTGAACGGGTCGGCGAACATCTTGTACAGCGGCAGGTTCCACGCGCCCGGCTCGGTCTTGTCGGCCAGGAAGCACAGCACCGGCTCCGATGGGCGCTCCTCGAACTCCAGTTCGGCATATCCGGGACCCATGCCCCGCAGATTGCCGGAGAAGGCGTCCGACAGCAGGTCCTGGCCGGCGCCGTACAGGCCGAGTCCCTTGGCGATGTGGGTGGTGGCCTGGAAGGTGTCCCAGGCGAAGGAGTGGATGAGCCCCGCGTCGGCGCCGTAGGTGTGGGTCATGATGAGCGAGATGTCGTCACCGCAACTGGCGACCTGACCGTCGATGAGCAGTCCCGAGGCGGTCGCCCGGTCGATCTCGCGGCGGGCCTCGGCCATCATGTTCGGGTGCACCGCGGAGTGGCCGACGAACCCCCCGGTGTCGGCCTTGATGACACTCAAAGTGATCATGATGATCCCCCCGTGGGTTGTCCTGCTTCCACGCTGGTCAGGGGCCTTGTATATGGATAGGGCAGAAGGCCCCGGCCGGGCGGGACTTCCGTACCTGCTTGTGAGTGTGCTCTGGCGGCCCACGCCTTACGACATGGGCGCTCGCCTCCACGCCGGCCCCGCGAGTGTCCAAGGTCTCCTCGCGGCTCCGGATGACGTGACCGTGGGCACGATCAACACTCCAGGAAAGCAAAACCCTTGCCGACTATGACAAATCTACGGATTAACCGCATTACTACCCTGAGTATATCAAATTATGACAGAAAGTACTCGCGGCCGACCGGTGGGCGGAGGATCGCTGCGATCCGCGGGTCATGAGCGGACCCGCGTCATGTCGAGCGGGTCCGCCCGATCCGTCAGGACTTTTTCCGGGGCGTGGACTCGATCTGGATGTGCTTTTCCTGCTGTTTGGTGTCAGCGAGTTTGACGCTGACCTCCAGAACCCCCTTGTCGTAGGAAGCCTTGACGTCGTTCTCGTCCACGTCGCTGGGCAGCGTGATCGACCGGGTGAAGGAGCCGTAGCGGAACTCCGTCCGCTGCTGGTCCCGCTGCTCGTCCCGCCGCTCGGCGTGGATGGTCAGGAGGCCGTTGGACAGGGTGATGTCGACATCCTTGTCGGGGTCGATTCCCGGCAACTCGGCCCGCAGCACGTAGCGACCGTCCTTGACGTAGTCCTCGAACTTGATGGGCTGCGCCGCCGGCGACTGCAAGGCGGCGAGGGGCATGTCCAACCAGTTGAACAGCTCGGGGACGAGGCCTCGCCGCTCGCGGATCATCGGCATGCTCATGGTGTCCTCCTTGTCTACTGGGGTCTTCCCATACCTCCATCACACCACCGGGCAGGACTCGGAGGTAACAGCCAGAGGTCCCTAACACGTAGGTCTTTTGGCCGCCGTGCCCGACGCCGGAAAGCCGCCGACGTCGTTCGAACCGTGCATGGCCCTGTTCGGACTCACCGGCGCCGCGCTGTCCTCGCTGCGAGCCGGGCTGATCGACCGCTACGGACCTCGCCGGGCGCTGCCGCCGAAGTCCCCGGCCCTGCTGATCCACTGGTCGACCTGCGCGTCACCGCCCGGCGCCCGGTACTGCTGACCAACGTGGCCTCGATCGTGGCCGGATTCGCGATGTACGCCCAGGCGCTGATCGTGATCCAGATCCTGCAACTGCCCGAGGCCACCGGGTACGGCCTGGGCCAGTCGATGCTGGCCGCCGGCCTGTGGACGGCCCCGTCGGGCCTGATGATGATGGTGGTCTCGCCGCTGGGTGCGCGGCTGTCGGCCGCTCGCGGCCCCAAGGTCACCCTGGTCACCGGCAGCCTGGTCATGGCGCTCGGGTACGGCTCCTCGATGGCCCTGCTCGGGACGACGTGGGGCCTGCTGGTCGTCACCTGCCTCTGCAGCATAGGCGTCGGGCTGGCCTACGGCGCGATGCCCGCCCTGATCATGGGCGCGGTTCCCCGGTCGGAAACCGCCGCGGCCAACAGCTTCAACTCACTGATGCGCTCCATCGGCACCTCGGTGTCAGCCGCGGTGATCGGTGTCGTCCTCACCCAGATGACCATGCGAGTGGGCGGGCACACCCTGCCGTCCGAGAGCGGCTTCCGCACCGGTCTGCTGATCGGCTGCGGCGTCGCACTCGTCGCCGCGGCGATCGCCTCCGCGATCCCGGCGCGCCGGGCCGACTCCTCGGCCGAGGACGCCGTCACCGCCGAACCGGCGACCGTATCCTGACGCCTCCACCGAGAATTCCGCCGTTCCGGCCTCGAACGCGCGGGTCGCCTGGAACGCCCGGATTCGCCGGCCAGCGGCGCCCGGGGTCCGGCCGGATGAGCCGACGTGCCTGGTCAGGACGTTCTTGTCAGCGGTGAGAAAAGCCTGTTGCGAACATGGTCAAGAAACTGCGAAGATCATCACGATTTGTCATGCCTTTTGTAAGGACTACGGGTGCCCAAAAAGCCATCGAGCGAATCGGGAGTCCGAGGCCACACCTTGGCGCTCTCGACCCTGCTCGCCTTCGTCATGCTCCTCACGTTCGCGCCGCCGGCGAGCGCCAACGCGTTCGGATGGTCGTATCTGCATCCGTCAGGGTGCTGCGCGCAGGCCGACAACAAGGACCATTACTACAACTACTCGTCGTTGACCTCGTACATGAAGGTCGCGGGCAACTACGCCATGATCAAGTTGGACTCCCAGACCGACATGGCCACGCACTACGACTCCACCCCCGACAAGCACACCGATGTGGAGATGTTCGACCAGTACTACAACGACTACTGGGGCCTCGACTGGGACGGGTCGAGCACCGGAAAGAACATCTACGCCCACGCCAAGTGCGTGCGGATAATCAGCCCGGGGCTCATCAACGGTTGGTGGAAGTGCGACCAGTACGAGATCCGCTTCGATCTGGCCGACATGAGCCGCTTCTCGGAGAACGAGCGTAAGAAGACGACCTGCCACGAGGTCGGGCACACCACCGGGCTCGACCACTCCTCCCAGAGCGACTCTTGCATGAAGTCAGGCCGCTCCACCGTGCGCACCTACACCTCGCACGACGTCGCGCACATCAACGGCCGATTCTGAGGACGGAACACATGCCGAAGACGCTCCGATCCCGCACCGCGGGAGTGAGCCTCACCCTGGTCACCGCCCTGGGCCTGCTGGCCGCCGTCGGTGTGGCCGCAGCCCGGTCCAACGACCCCGCTCCTCCGTTCTGGTCCCTGATGCGCTCCAACGTGGGAGAGTCGACGGGCGAGTACCTCTACGACTCGCTGGACGACCTGACGCCGGGTGCGCCGGCCTCCGGTGCCTTCGCCCCCGCGGCGGCAATGCTGGAGGGCACCATCGTCGGCATCGAGCCGGGGATCGCCTTCGGCTCCGACGACGGCGCAGGCACCGCGCCCATCGTCGGCTACGACGATCCCGACGCGGCGGTCCGCTACGCCAGCCTCGTCGTCAGGGTGGACCGTACGCTGTCCGGACAGCTCGGCCTCGGAGTGCAGAACGGTCAGATCCGGCTGCAGGTCGAGCAGCCCAATCACACCCCCCTGGACATCCTGCGTGCTTCCATCGGCAGCGCGGGGCACGGGCTGTTCTACGTGCACAACGCCCTGGAGCGCAGCCAGGCCGAGGGACGGGCCGTGCCTCAGGCGCTGGCCGGCTACCTGGCCTCGGTGCACCTACCGATCGGCGAGGGCGTGTTCGTCGAGCAGGCGCCGGGTGAGCCGGTCATCGCGCCGCTCATGGACAACCCGGAGCGGGTGGACCAGATCCTCAACGGCGGTCCGCCGCCCGTGGAGGAGGAGCCCGAGCTGGAGACCCCCAGGCCGCCCAAGCCCTCGGACTTCCCGCACGGGGAGGACCCCGGCCAGACGCCGACGACCACTCCAGTCCCGGATCCCACGGACGACCCCGACGCCTCGGTGGTGGACGTCCCCGACCCGGTCACGACGGACACCCCCGGCCACACGGAGAGCGAGCCCGAGGTCGACACACCGACCCTGGGCCGGCTGCTGAACCGCGCGATGAGCGCGGCCTGAGAGACCGGCACCAACACCGCGTCGGCCACCTGCCGACCCGGCCACTCCGATGAGGTACGGCCCCGCCCCGGTGAACCGGGGCAGGGTCTCATCTCGATCCTTGACCTGTGTCCTCGGATCGCCCCGGCGGTTCAACAGCGTGATGGTCCGGCCTGCAACCAGGTCTGATTCCCGCCAGCGCACCGACCGGTCAGGGCCGAGCATTGATCCATGAGCACCTTCCGTACTTTCGCCATCGATGCCGAGGTCCTCGCCGAGTTGCGGGTCCGTGACGACGCCGGGCGCTTGCCCCGCCCGGTCACCGACGCGGAGGGAGGCTCCCCGCTGCGCTGCTGCCTGCGCCACAGTCTCCCCGGTGAGGAGCTCGCCCTGCTCTCGTACGCGCCGCTGCGCCGGTGGGCGGCGCGGACCGGTGGCGACCCCGGCCCGTACGAGGAGGTGGGTCCGGTCTTCGTGCACGCCGAGTCGTGCGAGGGGCCCGAGGGAACGGGCTTCCCGGCCGGCATGGGTGGTGAGCGGCGGGTCTTCCGCGCCTACGACGCCAAGGGCGGCATCCTGGGCGGACGGCTGGTGGAGCACCACATCAGCGGTGACGCCATCGCGTCGGAGGCCATCCTGGCCGAACAGTTCGCCGACCCCGAGGTGGAGCTGGTACATGTACGGGCCGTGGAGTACGGCTGCTTCATGTTCGAGGCGCGCCGCGCCTGACCCCGCCCCCCTGGGATCGCGCGCCCTTCGGCAGGACCGGCAGGCCGGCCGGGCGGAGGACCGCCCCGCTCGGCCGGTCAGCGGAAGGCGGAGTGGCCGGTGACCGCCCGGCCGAGGGTGAGGGCGTGGATCTCCTCGGTGCCCTCGTAGGTGGCGACGCTCTCCAGGTTGACCATGTGGCGCATCACCGGGTATTCGAGGGTGATCCCGTTGGCCCCGTGCACGCCGCGCGCGACGGCGGCCACCCGCTGGGCGGCGCGCACGTTGGCGAGCTTGCCGAAGCTGATGTGGGAGTGGTGGGCCCGCCCCTCGTCCTTGAGGCGGCCGATCCGCAGGGCCGTCAGGTTCGCCTGGTTGACGTCCACCAGCATGTCGGCGATCTTCCGCTGGGTGAGCTGGAAGGCGGTGATCGGCCGGCCGAACTGGGTGCGGGTCCGCGCGTAGTCGAGCGCCGCCTCGAAGCAGTCGCGGGCCGCTCCCGCGGCTCCCCACACGATGCCGAAGCGCGCCTCGGACAGGCACGACAGCGGAGCCTTGACGCCCTCGGCGAGGGGGAGCGCCGCCTCGTGCGGGAGCCGTACGCCGTCGAGGACGAGCTCGGAGGTGATCGAGGCGCGCAGCGAGATCTTCCCGTGCAGTGTGGTGGCGGAGAAACCCGCGGTGTCGCGGGGGACGAGGAAGCCGCGGATGCCGTCCTCGGCCCGCGCCCACACGACGGCGACGTCGGCGACCGACCCGTTGGTGATCCACATTTTGGTGCCGTCGAGGACCCAGTCCGTCCCGTCCCTGCGGGCCCGGGTACGCATCGAGCCCGGGTCGCTGCCCGAGTCGGGCTCGGTCAGGCCGAAGCAGCCGATGGCCTCACCGGCCGCCAGGCGCGGCAGCCACTCCCGCTTCTGCTCCTCGGAGCCGAACCGGTGGATCGCCGTCATCGCCAGCGAGCCCTGGACGGACACCAGGCTGCGCAGCCCGCTGTCAACGGCCTCCAGTTCGCGGCAGGCCAGCCCGTAGCTCACCGCGTTGGTGCCCGCGCAACCGTAGCCCTCCAGGTGCATGCCCAGCACGCCCAGCGTGCCCAGGCCCCTGGCCACCGCGTGCGGGTCGGGGATGGTGCCCGCCTCGAACCAGCCGGCGACGTGCGGCCGGAGTTCGGCGCGGCAGTAGTCGCGCACGGCGTCGCGGATCGCTCGCTCCTCGTCGTTCAGGTCGCGGTCGACTTCCAGGAAATCATGCGGGTTCAACAGGGGGCCTCGCTGACTGGACGGCTTGATGGATGACGCCCGCCTGCCGGAGGAAGGCGATGCGGTCGTCGGTGATGCCGAGTTCGGCCAGCAGTTCGCGGGTGTGCTGGCCAAGAAGCGGCGGGGGAGCGATGTCGCGGTCGGCGGAGACGCTCTCCAGGGTGAATCCGGTGCGGATGAGCTCCAGCGGTCCGGCGGTCGGGTGCTGGAGCCGCAGGGTCACGTCGCCGGCCGTGCGGATCGCGTCCAGGACGCCCCGGATCTTGCCGCAGGGAACTCCGGCCACCTCGAGCCGCGCGATCCACTCGTCCACCGGGCGGGTCGCGAAGACGGCGCCGAGTTCGGCGACCAGCGCGTCGCGGTCGCGGACGCGGCCGTCGTTGGTGCGGAACCGGGCATCGCCCCTCAGGTCGTCGCGTCCGATCGCCGTGCACAGCGCGCGGAACAGCCGGTCGTTGCCCGCGGCGACCACGAAGCGGCCGTCGGCCGCCTCGAACGTCTGGTAAGGCACCACCGTCGGGTGCGCGTTGCCGTAGGCGAGCGCCTCCTCACCTGAGACCAGCGCGCTCTGCGCCACGTTGACCAGACCGGACAGCGCCGATCCCAGGAGCGACACCTCAACCCGCTCGCCCTGTCCCCGGGTCGCCTGGCGGTGCAGGGCGCCCAGGATCGCGACGGCCGCGTTGAGCCCGGCGAGCACGTCGGTGATCGCGATCCCGACCTTGCTCGGGGGCTCGCCGGTGATGTGCATGTAGCCGCTCTCGGCCTGGATCGTCGCGTCGAACCCCGGCCGGTCGCCGCCGGGGAACCCGATGATCGAGCAGTACACGACGCCCGGGTTCGTCTGCCGTACCGCCTCGTATCCGATGCCCAGGCGCTCGGCGACCCCGGGGCGGAAGTTCTCGATGACCACGTCCGCCTCGGCGCACAGCCGCTGGGCGACCTCACGGCCGGCGGGATGCTTGATGTCGAGCGCGAGACTCCGCTTGCCGCGGTTCACCGCGAGATAGTAGGCGGCCTCGCCGCCCGCGTACGGCGGGCCCCAGGCCCGGGTGTCGTCGCCGTGCTCCGGATGCTCAACCTTGATCACCTCCGCGCCGAGCTCGGCGAGGATCATGGTGGCGTACGGTCCGGCCAGGACCCGGGAGAAGTCGGCGATCCGGATCCCATCGAGCGGACCCGTCATCGTCCCTCCCCCCGGGGGCGGGACGGGGGCGGCTGGACTCATGACCCGAACCGCCGGGCCGCGTCCACCGCGTCGAGCCAGCGGCGGTACCCCTCCGGAGAGATCTCGCGGGGCTCGAAGACCCGGCCGCCGCCTCTCACCTCGGAGATCTCGGCCGGGTCGCGCCACACCCCGCTCGCCAGGCCGGCCAGGAAGGCGGCGCCCAGGCCGGTGGCCTCGGTCGTGTCCGGCCGTACCACCGGCCGCCCCAGGAGATCGGCCTGGATCTGGCAGAGCAGGTCGTTGGACGCGGCTCCGCCGTCCACCGCCAGGTGGGAGACGGGGATGCCCGCCGCGCCGCTGACGGCCTCCACGACGTCGCGGATCTGGTAGGCGATGCCGTCGAGGACGGCACGGGCGAGATGGGCTCCGGTGGTGCCCCGGGTGATGCCCAGCAGGGCGCCCCTGGCCCGCGGATCCCAGTGCGGCGTGCCGATGCCGGTGAGCGCGGGGACGAAGATCAGTCCGTCGCTGTCGGGCACGGACCCGGCCAGCCGCTCGCTCTCGGCGGAGTCACTGATCACGCCCAGCCCGTCACGCAGCCACTGCACCGCGGCTCCGGTGACGAACACCGATCCCTCCACGGCGTACTGGACCGGCTCGCCGGCGAGTTGCCAGGCGACGGTGGACAGCAGTCCCGCGTCGGCGGGGGCGATCCGGTCACCGGTGTTGACCAGCAGGAAGCTGCCCGTGCCGTAGGTGCACTTCATCGCGCCGGGAGTGAACGCGGCGTGACCGAACAGCGCGGCCTGCTGGTCTCCCGCCACTCCGCTGATCGGCAGGTCCAGCCCGAGAAAGTGGTCGGGCGCGGTGCGGCCGACGGGCGCGCTCGAAGGGACGATCTCCGGCAGTGCGGCCGGTGGCACGTCGAAGAGCTCGGCCAGCTCCGCGGACCAGCCGGCCGTGGCGAGATCGAACAGCAGGGTACGGGAGGCGTTGGACGGATCCGTGGCGTGCAGCCGGCCACCGGTGAGCCGGGCCAGCAGGTAGGAGTCGACGGTGCCGATCGCGGTGCGGCCCTCCCGCACACCGGCCCAGACCTCCGGGAGGTTCCCGCGCAGCCAGGCCAGTTTGGTGGCGGAGAAGTAGGGGTCCAGCGGGAGCCCGGTGAGTTCGCGGATCCGCGGCTCGTGCTCCCTGAGCCGGTCACACTCCCCGGCGGAGCGGCGATCCTGCCAGACGATCGCCCGGGTCGCCGGCCGCAGGGTCGCGCGATCCCACAGCACGACGGTCTCGCGCTGGTTGGTCAGTCCGACACAGGAGACCGGCAGGGCCGCCGAGGCGAGCGCGTCCGAGCAGGCCCGCAGCGTGGCGGCCCAGATCTCGTCGGGGTCGTGCTCGACGAGGCCGGGCGCGGGGAAGTGCTGCGGGAACTCGTGGTGGCCGCGGCCCAGGACACGCCCGTCCTGCGCGATCACGAGTGAGGTGACACCGGTGGTCCCGGCGTCGATGGCCAGAACGCTCATGCGGCACCGCTCCATCGGCCGGCGAGGTCGGCGAGCAGGGGGACGAGCTCGGCGTCGGCGGAGGTGTCCAGCGCCGAGCGCGTCACCTCGGCCGCGTGCGTGTAGTTCCCGGCCTGCTCGACGGCCCAGCTCGCGCTACGGCCCAGCGCGCCGGCCAGCAGACGGGCCACGTGGGGTGCGGCGCCCACGCCTCCGTCGGCGGTCTCCAGCCCGGCCCGGCTGCGGCGGCGCAGTACGTCGTCCACGGTCATCGCGGCCTCGTGCCGTGCGGCGTACAGGACCTCGGCCGCCAGCAGTGAGGGCGTGCCCGGTACGGGTTCCAGCAGCTCCGGGTCTCGGCGGCCCATGACCAGCAGGGCCGGATAGTCGGCGCCGTAACGGCGCGCCAGCCGTTCCACCACCGCCACGGGGAGCCCCGCGGCCACGGCGGCGGAGTCGCGGCGCGCCCAGGCCTGGGCGTAGCCGTTGGAGCCGACCAGCCCGAGGTGCTCGGTCACCGACGGGCGGACCTTCGGCAGGCCGCGCACCACCGCGTCGACCGCGTCCTTGGCCATGATCCGGTAGGTGGTCAGCTTGCCGCCGACGACGACCACGACGCCGGGCGCGACCTCCTTCACCACGTGCTCGCGGCTGATGGCCGTGGTGGAGTTCCGGTCGGGCTGGTCCACCAGGGGACGCAGACCGGCGTACACACCGAGCACGTCGTCCTTGGTCAGCGGATCGCTCAGCCACTGGTTGACCTGGTCGAGCAGGTAGCGAACGTCGGCGCCGGTGGGGAGCACCGGCCCGGGGCCGATCTCCCACGGGGTGTCCGTGGTGCCGACGAGCACCACGTCCCCGGTCGGGATGAGGAACAGCACGGAGTGGGGTGTGCGGGCGATCAGCGCGCTGTCGAGCCTCAGCCGCTCGCGTGACACGACCAGGTGCACCCCCTTGGAGGCGCGGACCCCCACCTGCTGGTCGCCGAGCATCTGCTGGGTGAGCCCCGACCAGGGGCCGGTGGCCAGCACCACGCGGCGTGCGCGGACGGTGAACTCCGTACCGGTGAGCAGGTCCTCGCAGGTGGCCACCGTGTGGCCGGAGCGGGAGGCCAGGGCGTTGACCCGGACCCGGGTCAGCACGGTGGCCCCCTCCCGCGCGGCCGTACGGGCGAGCGTGGTGACCAGGCGGGCGTCGTCCACGTGGCCGTCGTCGTAGGCCAGCGCGCCCACGGCGGCGTCACGGCGCAACTGCGGCGCCTCGCGGAGCAGGGCGCGGTGGGTCAGGTGCCGGTGCCGGCGGAATCCGTGCCGGTCGCCGATCCCGGCGAGCGCGTCGTAGAGGGTCAGCCCGGCGCCCACGTAGCCGCGTTCCCACACCCGGTGGGTCAGCGGATAGAGAAAGGACATCCGCTGGACGAGGTGTGGCGCCAGGTCCTGCAGCAGGCCGCGCTCGTGCAGCGCCTCCCGGACCAGCCCGAACTCCATCTGCTCCAGGTAGCGTACGCCGCCGTGGAGCAGGCGGCTGGAGTTGCTCGAGGTTCCCGACGCGAGGTCGCCGCCCTCCAGCAGGGCCGTGGTCAGCCCGCGCGAGGCCGCGTCCAGTGCCGCGCCCGCGCCGGTCGCGCCGCCGCCGACCACCAGGACGTCCAGCAGGCCGCCGGTCACCTCGGCCAGGTCACAGTCACGGCGCAGCGGGTCGAGGCGGTCGCCCGCTCCGAAGGGCAGACCGGCCGCGAACGGTTCACACTCTCGCTCAGAGATCATCATGTTCTGCTCCATTACCAGCGTCGCTGTACTTCCTCGGCCCAGCCGTACAGGTCGTCGACCTTGACCACGGTCCCGTCGTCGGCGACGACGGTGCCGCGGTAGTGACCGAAGGCCTGGTCCTCCCGGCTGCGCATGTAGCGGAGCCGGGTGACATCGGAGGACCGGACGTACTCGGGGACGAACTCCAGGTCGACCCGCTCGCCGGTGATCCGCCAGGGGGCCATCCAGTCGGCGGTGTCGTAGCGCCAGACCAGTTCCTCGCTGATCTTGTGCAGCCTTCCGTCCAGGAGGATCCCGTTCTCGACGCTGCCGGTGCCGTCGGTCCACTTACCGCCGATCTGCACGCCGATCTCGTGGCCGCCGGAGCGCCCGGACGCCGCGCCCCAGTTCCACAGCACGTTGCCGGGCCACCGGCCACGCCCGTGGTCCAGGGTGGCGAGGGTGTCCTCGGCGGACAGGTTGATGCGGCGGCCGTTCACGACCAGCGTGCCCTCGGCGGGGCGTCCGAGATCCTTGACGGTGTACTGGAAGCGGCGGGAGGACCACGGCACGACCACGCCCAGGCTGTCACGGCCCTCGACGCGGTGCACGAGCAGGTCGGCGTCGAACTCGGGGGACCTCACCCGTAGCCGGGTGCCCACGGCCGCCTCGTCCACGGCGATCTTGACCGGGCCCTTCGCGATCCTGACGCTGCCCTCGCCGCTCCGCTCGGAGAATCCGGTGCCCTGGCTCGGTACGAGCAGGCTCCGGCTGAACACGTCCTTCTTCGTGGTGCGGTCCAGGTACCAGACGGACTCACCGGCCAGATAGTCCAGGCTGGAGGCGCTGAAGGAGAAGATGTGCTCGGGACTGGTCAGGCACCAGTAGTCCCAGCGCATCGTACGGCCCCAGCCCCGGATGTTGGACCGGTGCAGCGGGGTACGGCTCCAGCCGACCGCCTCCGGGTTGAGGCGCCCATCCGGACGGCAGAGGTCGACCCGCTTGGTGATCTCGCGCTCGACGATCCGGCGGGAGGTCTCCTTGGTCATCGGCCCAGTCCCACGTTGACGTACTTGTACTCCACGAAATCCTCCACTCCGTGACGGCCGCCCTCGCGGCCGTATCCACTGCCCTTGACCCCGCCGAACGGCCCCTGCGGCGGGGCGAGCGGGGCTCCGTTGACCGAGACGATGCCGAACTGAAGTTCCTCGCAGACGCGCACGATCCGGCCCAGGTCCCGCGTCCACAGGTAGGCGGCCAGGCCGTACGGCGTGGCGTTGGCCCTGGCCACCACGTCGGCGTCCACGTCGGCGTCCACGTCGGCGTCCTCGTCGGCGCCGAAGGTCAGGACCGGGGCGACCGGGCCGAAGGTCTCCTGCCTGCACACGAGCATCTCGTCGGTGACGCCGGTCAGGACGGTGGGCGGGTGCAGCCTTCCGGTTCCCTCCCGGCGGGTCGTCGCCAGCCGGGCGCCGTGCGTGAGCGCGTCCTCGACGTGCCGCCTGACCTTGGCGAACGCCCGGTCGTCGATCAGCGGGCCCATCGTGACGCCCGGGTCCATGCCGTTGCCCACGGTGATCGCCTCGGCCAGCCTGACGAGCTCGTCGGTGAACTCCGCGGCGACGGACTCGTGGACGTAGATCCGGTTCGGGGAGGTGCAGGCCTGGCCGGCGTTCATGAACTTGGCCCGGGCCACGCCCGCGGCGGCGGCGGTCACGTCGGCGTCGGGGAAGACGAGCACCGGGGCATGGCCGCCGAGCTCGACGCTGAGCCGTTTGACGTCGTCGGCGCTCTGCCGGATCAGCTGCCTGCCGACGGCCGTCGAGCCGGTGAACGAGACCTTCCTGACCCGCGAGTCGGCCATGATCGCCTCGGCGAACTCCCGTGGCCGGGCCGTGGTGACCAGGTTGAAGACCCCCGGCGGGAAACCGGCCTCGGTCAGGCACTCGGCGACCGCGATCGCCGACAGCGGGGTGAGCTCGGAGGGCTTGAGGACCACGGTGCACCCCGCGGCCAGCGCCGGGCCCAGCTTGCGGGTGATCATCGAGACCGGGAAGTTCCAGGGGGTGATCGCCGCGACGACGCCCACCGGTTCCGGCAGCAGCCAGATGCGGGTGTCGGTGCTGGTGGAGGGGATGGTCTCGCCGTACACGCGGCGGGTCTCCTCGGCGGACCACAGGAGGTGGTCGGCTCCCGCGACCACCTCGCCGATCGCCTCCGCCAGCGGTTTGCCCTGCTCGGCGGTCATCATCGCGCCGATCGCCTCGGCCCGGCCGGTCAGCAGCCCGGCGGCCCGGCGCATGATCACGGCGCGCTCGTGCGCGGGCATGGCGCGCCAGCCGGGGAGCGCGGCGGCCGCCGCGTCGACGGCTTCGGTGGTCAGCCTCCCGTCGCAGTCGGCCACCTCGGCGACGGTCTCGCCGGTCGCCGGATCGGTGACCGTGAAGCGTTCCGCCGCGTCCCGCCAGCGCCCTCCGACGAGGGCCTGTCCCGTTCTCATCTCTCCTCCTCCATCACTTCGATCAGCGCGGCCAGCGCGGCCATCTCGTGGGCGTACTGCAACTCGCTCGCGCGGCCGATGTCCCCCTCGACGAGCGCGTCCCTTATCGCCACGTGCTCGGCGTGGGATTTCGGCAGCCGCCAGGGGACCAACCGGAAGCCGCGCTGGGCGGTCTCCGTCTTCGACCACAGGCCCACCAGCATCCGGTGCACCAGGCGGGACTTCTCGGTGTCGCAGATCAGCGAGTGGAACCGGCGGTTCAGGGTGGCGAAGGCGGCGACGTCGCCGCCGTCGATGGCGACGAGCGAGGCCTCCAGGACGGCGTCCACCTCCAGCAACCTCGCGCCGCTGAGCGGAGCCGGGTGGAGCTGGAGGGCCAGGGAGGTGAGCGCGGCGCGGATGCCGTACAGCTCTCGCACGTTGTCCACGGTGAACTCGGCGACCACCGCGCCGATGTGCGGGCGCTCGACGAGCCACTCCTCGGACACGAGCTGCTTGATGGCCTCACGTACCGGTGTGTCGCTGACGCCGACGGCCTCGGCCACCACCCTGGTGATGATCTTCGTGCCGGGCTGGGCCTGGCCCGACATGATCATTTGCTTGATGTGGTCGGCCGCGAGATCCGCCTTGGTACGGAACGGCTTCGGCCGGCCGGACGGGGGGAACACCTCTGTCATCGCTGTTGGACACCCCTCAAACCCGTTGGACGGTCAGCGGCTCGATCGCCGCGTGGTCCAGCTCTACACCGAGACCGGGGCGGTCCGGAACGGCTACAACCCCGTTGGAATCGGGCAGCAGTGGTTCGGTGAGCATGACGTGGAAAACCTCCGGAACGATCACCGGAGGATCGTAGGGGTATTCCAGCCAGTCGCAGTTGGGCAGTGAGGCGCAGAGCTGCAGGTTGCCCGCCACCCCGAGTCCGGTGGCCCAGGCGTGCGGGACGACCCGGCGGTGCCTGGCCGCGGCCATCGCGCCGAAGTCGCGCAGCGCCGCGATGTCCTCGCTCTCGTTGGCATCCGGCTGGTAGATGCTGAAGCAGTCATCCTCCAGCAGCCGGACGAGCTGGCCGATGCCCCGGTTGTGCTCGCCGCCGGCGATCGGGATCGGCGAGGCCGCGGTGAGCTCGCACAGCGCGCGGTAGTCGTGGCGGGGGAGTGGCTCCTCCAGCCAGGCGACGCCGAGATCGGCCAGTTCCCTGGCGGTGGTCAGGGCCCGGTCGAAATCCCACATCATGCGGCTGCCGTCGGGCCGGTAGCGCCAGCGCGCCGCCGCCTGGTTGGCGTCCACCATGATGGCGATCTCCGGGCCCACGGCCTCGCGGACCGCGGCCACCTGGGCGATGTCCTCGGCGATCGTGTCGGCGTGGACGCGCAGTTTCACCCCGGTGAAGCCCTCGGACACCACGCGCAGCGCGTCCTCGGCCCGCTGCTCGGGGGCGCGGACCTCGCCGAAGCTGGCGTAGGCGCGGACCTGGCCGGCATGCCCGCCCCAGAGCTGGTACAGCGGGCGCCCGCAGGCCTTGCCGACGGCGTCCCAGACGGCCACGCTCACCACCCACGGGCGCGGGAAGACGTACTCGGCCACGTAGCGCAGGTGGTTGGCGATGTGGCCGGTGGCGAACAGGTCCATCCCGACCAGCCGGGGGCGGATCCATCCCCTGATGGTCTCCAGCAGCAACGGGCCGGTGGCGTGGCCCATGTCGCCGCCCGCCACGCCGACCACGCCCTCGTCGGTCTCGACCTCGACGATCACGGCGGACATGCTGTGGTGGGCGCCCTCGGGGGCCCACGACGGGGCGAAGGGGCGTGGATAGGGCAGTTCAATGAGGCGTGCCCGGACATCTCTGATCCTCATTGCCGCCTCATCCCTTGGTCGCGCCGTCGGCGAGACCCTTGATCAGATACTTCTGCACGGCCAGTGCGAAGATCACCACAGGCAGCACGGTGAGCGTGCCCACGGCGGCCAGCGGGCCCCAGAGCCCGCCCTTCTCGGTGTCGGCCGCGATCCCGGCGATGGCCACCGGGATGGTGACGGCCTTGTCGTTGGTGAGGATCAGGGCGAACAGCAGCTCCTCCCAGGCCAGGATGATGCAGAAGATCAACGTGGAGACCATGCCGGTGAGGCTGCACGGCACGATGATCCGGAAGAACGCCCCGATCCGGGAGCAGCCGTCGATCATCGCGGCTTCCTCCAGCTCCTTGGGCAGGCTCTTGAAGAACGCGCGCATCAGCCAGACGACGTACGGAACCAGGAAGGTCACGTAGGCGAGGATCACGGTGATGTACTGGTCGGTCAGCCCCAGCTTGCGGGCCACCAGGAACATCGGCACGACCAGTGCGATCGGTGGTACCGCGCGCGAGGCCAGGATGAGGCCGCCCATGACACCCGCGCCGCGCATCCTCATCCTGGACAGCGCGTAGCCGGCCATCGAGCCGGCGACCATCGAGATGATCGCCGCCCCCGTCGCCACGATGATCGTGTTGATCATGCGGGGCAGGATGCGGGCCTGATGGAAGTAGCTGACGTAGTTGTCGAAGGTGATCTCGCTGATCCACTTCGGCGGGATGGTGAAGATGTCCTTGGGCAGCTTGAACGAGATGCTGATCATGAAGATCACGGGATACAGGAAGGCCAGCGTGACCAGGATCGCGGCAGTGATCGTCGCGATCCGTCCCAGGCGGGCCCGGCCGGTCTTCCGGCTCCCGAAGGCGGGGGCGGCGGTGCTCACCATCGGTTCTCCAGACGACGGCTGATGCTGAACAGGAAGTAGGTGAGAACGATCGTGATGATCAGCACTATCGTCGCCATCGAGGAGGCTGAGCCGAACTCCAGGCTGCGGAAGCCCTTCTCGTAGATGTAGAGGTTCACCACGTTGGTGGCGTTGCCCGGGCCCCCCTTGGTCGCGGCGAGCGCGATGTCGAACATCTTCACCGCACCGAGCCACCGGACCACGAAGGCCGCGGCCATCACCGGTACTAGCAGCGGCAGCGTGATATGCCACAACGTCTGCCAGCGGCCGGCGCCGTCGGACTTGGCCGCCTCGTACACGTCACCCGGCAGGGCCATGATCCCGGCCGCGGCGATGAGGACCACGAACGGCGTCCACCGCCAGGTGTCGATCAGGATCATGCTCACCATGGCGAGGGTCGGGTCGCCGATCCACTCCACCGGGCCGATGCCGACCAGGCCGAGCGTGTAGTTGACCACGCCCCAGAGCGGGTCGAGCAGCATCCGCCAGACACCGCCGGCCACGACCGGGGCGACCACCATGGGGATGAGGAACAGCGCGCGCAGCACGCCGCGGCCCCGCCACTCCACGTTGAGCAGGAAGGCGATGGCGAACCCGAGGATCATCTGCAGCGGCAGCGCGATCACCAGGTAGATCCCGGTGACCTTGAGCGACTCCAGGAAGCCCGGGTCCTTCAGGACCATCTCGTAGTTCTTCCAGCCCACCCAGCCGACGGGTTCGAAGAGCGCCAGGTCGAAGTCGGAGAAGCTCACCCAGAGCGTGTAGAAGATCGGATAGAGCAGCATGCCCGCCAGCAGGACGAGCGCCGGGGTCATGAACAACCACGCGGTACCCGGCTCGCCGAGCCGGAACCGCTGGGCGGTCTTGGGACCGGCCCCCCGGGCAGGGGCCTGGCCGGCCCCTGCCCGGTGTGTGCGGGTGGAGACACTCACTGCGGGTAACCCTTGGACTTCAGCAGCTCGGTGATCTCCTTGGCCGCCTCGTCGATCGCCTGCTCGGCGGTCGCCTGACCGGACATCGCCCGGCTCGTCTGCAGGGCGAGGATCTGCTGGACCGCGTCGGCCTCGGGGAGCCGCGGCCGCCACATCTTGTTCTTCTCCACCGCGGCGTAACCGGCCTTCAGCGCCTCATAGACCGGGGCGGCCCACTCGGCCGGCGGAGTGCCGTTCAGCGTGGAGTTGCGCGCCGGGAACGTTCCGAACGCGCTGCCGGTGAACTGCTCGCCCTCCTTGGAGGTGACCCACTGCAGCCACGTCCACGCGGCGGCCGGGTGCTGCGTCTTCTTGGCGATGCCCGCCGACCAGATGCCGCGGTGCGCGCCCGGACCGGCCGAACCCGCCGGGAGGGTGGTGAGGCCGACCTCCTCCGGCTTCAGCGTGGTGGACGCCTCGTCCACGGCCGTGCCCTTGTAGACGCTGCCCCACATGAACATGGTGGCGGTCCGGCCCTGGCGGAAGGCCTCGAGCGGCTCGTTGAACTGGTAGGTGCTCGCTCCCGGCGGGGCGTACTTCAGCAGGTCGACGTGGGTCTGCAGGGCCTTCACCCCGGTCTCGTTGTTGAACGCGACCTTGAGGTCGTCGTCCAGCAGCGCCACGCCGTCGGAGTTCAGGACGGTCTGCCAGACGGTCGGGGTGAGCGGGTCCTTGGTGAAGTAGGTACCGGCCGCCCAGGCGTCGACCTTGCCGTCGCCGTCGGTGTCCTGGACCAGCTTCTTGGCGTCGGCGAAGTACTGCTCCCACGTCGTCTCCGCCGTGGGCTCCTGGACACCGGCCTTCTTGTACAGCTTCTTGTTGTAGAACATCAGCAGCAGGTTGGAGCGGACCGGGACGGCGTACTGCTTGCCGTCCCACTGACCCGCGGCGAGCGGGGTGGGGTTGAAGTCGGCCCAGTCGTAGCCCGGGTCGGTCCACTTGCTCACGTCGGCCTTGAGGTCCATCAGGCCGCCGGTCTTGGCCAGCTGCGGGATCCACGAGTCGTCGCCGAGCACCACGTCGTAGGTCGGGGTGGGCCCGGTCAGCTCCAGCATGGTCTTGGGGAGCTGGTCGTTGTACGGCACGCCGTCCACCGTGACCTTGATGTTCGGGTACTTCTTGTTGAACTCGGGGACCAGCTGGTCCTGCCACTGCTTGGCGAAGGCGTCGTTGGCGATGACCCTGATGGACACGGGGCTCTCCGCCGTGCCGAGTCCGCCGCCGTCGGCGGAGACCTCGGACGCCGTCGAGCCGCACGCTGTGATGGTCAGGCCGAGCGCGGCTGCTGCTGCGGTCAACCGGAGGGAACGGCGCATGGCCGGTCCTCCTCTCGGGGGTTGTACGGGGTGGGGAAAGGGGTGGTGCGGAGAAGAAATCAGCGGGTGGGGTCGATCGCGAGCTTGACGATGTCCCGGCCGTCGAGGGGGGAGCCGTCGCCGAGGGCGGCAAGGGCCTCGCCCACCCGTTCCAGTGGCACCCGGTGGCTGACCACACGGTCGTACGGCCGGCCACCGCGTTCCAGGATGAGCAGCGCCTGACGGTAGTGGCGCAGCATGTCGGGGCCCGCGCCGTAGACGCCGGCGATGGTGATGTCCCGTTTCAGCAGGTCGCTGAAGGGATTGAAGGGGACCGTCCCCCGATCGGTGAAGTTGCCCAGCTCGGCGAGCACGCCACCGTCGGTTACCAGGCCGATGGCCTCCATGAAGGCGGCCGGCGAGCCGCTGGCGCCTATCACGCAGTCGGCTCCGGGCGCGCCGAGCGCGTCGAACACCGCATCGCGGCGTTCGGTCACGCCGGTCAGCTCCTGGATGCTCACCGTCGCGTCCGCCCCGAGCGCCGCCGCCAGTTCCAGCCGCGCGGCCGGGGCACCCACCGCGACGACCCGGTGCGCTCCCGCCACGCGGGCCGCGACCACGGCCATCAGCCCGATCGCGCCCACTCCCTGGACGACCACGGTGGAGCCGACGCCGACCGAGCCCCGGGCGATCCCGTGCAGTGCCACCGACATCGGCTCCTGCAGGACCGCCACCTCGGCGGGCAGGGACGTCCGGTAGAACACCGTGCCCGCGTTGGCGGCGTGCAGGTAGTCGGCGTATCCGCCCGTCAGATGCGGTGGAGCCGTCACCGGTGAGGTGAACCCGTAGGACGGGCGCCGGTCAGGACAGTTGGCGGGACGGTGCCGCACCTGGCACTGGTAGCAGCGCCCGCAGCTCAGCGCGGGGAAGACGCCGACACGATCGCCCACGGCCACGGGCTGCCCGCTGTGATCGGCGCTCACTCCCTCGCCGAGAGCGGCCAGGGTGCCGACGATCTCGTGCCCCAGCAGGGCGGGAAAGGTGATCCTGTCGAGGCGTCCCTGGTAGATGTGCGCGTCGGTGCCGCAGACGCCGCACAGTTCCAGCTTGACGACGAACTCACCCGGGCCGGGGTCGGGGACGGGGTAGGAGCGGACCTCCACCGCCCCTGCGGCGTCCATGACGACTGCTGCTCGCGCCGCTGCCCTCATCCATCCCCTCCATATTCTGGATTCTATAGAATATGGAGGGAACCATAGGAGGCTCCCGCAAGAGGGGTCAATAGCCTGATTGCATCTGTTACCGGGACGTTTCATGCTTTGGTCGCCCAGGTGTCCGGTTTGCCGCTGGTCCGCCCCCGGTAGGGCACCCCTCGCCACCCGCGCCGGAGCGGTGGCGTCTCCGCACGCCGCCTTAGGTGTCAGCCGCCGCCGATGCGGATGCCGCTGTCATCGGGCGCACCCGTGTCATCTGGGGCTCCGGTGGGCCGTGGTCGGACCTCAGCGGAAGACCCCCGTGTGGCCGAGTGAGTAGCGTCCGGGCTGGGGGTAGATGGCCAGGCCGTGCGGGCCGGCGTCGACGGCGATCTTGCGGATGAGGCTGCCGTTCTCGGTGTCGAACACGTAGACCACCCCGTCATAGCGTCCGGACAGCCACAGGCGGCGGCCGTCGGCCGACACGCCGCCCATGTCCGGTGAACCGCCACCGGGGATGTGCCAGGTGTCGATCGGCTGGCGAAGGGCGAAGGAGACGACCGAGACCGATCCGGCGCCCCGGTTGGAGACGTACAGCACCTCCGAGTCCCGGCTGACGTAGAGCCCGTGAGCGCCCGCGCCGGTTTTGACGAAACCCGTGACCCGGAACTCCCCGGCGTCGACGAGCCACACGCCGTCCTTGGCCATGTCGGCGACGTAGAAGGTGGTGCCGTCCGGGGAGAGCTTCACGTCCTGCGGCATGTTGGGGTACGGCATGTGTCCGTGCCGCATGGCGTCGTGCGCCATGTCGTGTTCCAGTTCGTACGACGCGTTGTCACCCTGCGGGGCTGTGCGCCGGATGCCCTTGCGGCGCGTGGTGCCGTCCGCCAGGTCGATGACGGCGCGGACCTTACGGGCGGCTGTGTCGATGACCACCAGCTGGCCGGAGAACTCGCAGCTGCCGAGGAGGAGGGTCCCGTCGGCGGTGAAGTCCGCGTGGTTGATCCCCCGGCAGGGCATGTGCAGCGAGTGCCGGAGCCGCATGGTGCGCGGGTTGAGGAAGTCGAGCCGGTTCTCCCGCTCGGCCATCACCAGGGCGGTGCGGCCGTCCGGGGTGAAGTACAGGTTGTAGGGGTCGTCGACGAACACCGGCTTGCCGACCTTGCCGGTCATGGGGTTGATCGGTGTCAGGGAGTTGCCGTCGTTGTTGTTGACCCAGAGCGTCTTCAGGTCCCACGAGGGGACGACGTGCTGCGGCCGCCCGTCCACCCTGAAGGTGCGGAGCACCCGGTAGGTACGCGGGTCGATCACGCTGACGGTGTTGCTCTCGCTGTTGGGCACGTAGACCCGCTCGGGGAACCTCGCCACGACCGGACTGAGCATGCCGGGCCGGTCGTGGGCGTAGACGTCCACCGGATCGGCCGATCCGGTGGCCGGGGCGCTCGCCGCACCGCCCGGCGATGTGGCGGTCGGCGTCCCACCGGCGGCCCCGGCGTGGTGAAGCGGGCCCGGCGCCGACGCCGGTCGCTCGCCCGCACAGGCGGACAGGACGCACGCCGCCAGCCCGATCAGGGGGGTGATCACACCGGGCCTTCGCCGCTCACTTCTCAGCCGCCGCATGACCCACCCCTTCGGTCCGACGCCGACTTTTGTCGACTATGGAAACGTTAGGAGCGGGTAGGTCGGCAGACGTTCAACCCGTGGTTAGCGTGGTGCTCGCTTTTTCCCGCAACTCGCCCTGGTGGCGGCGTTTCTCGTGCGGTGACACCGTCGGAGTGCGGCCGGTCTCCCGATTCCACCGAAGCTTACGTGAATTGAGTACACGATTATTTCTTCTTGTATTGATGATCGAGTCGGCGGCGGCGGAGTATGGTCACGGCAAATCAGGGTGATTAACGCCCTGTCGCATAAGGATGGTGGCTGGTGATATAGGCGTTTGGGGGAGATGTGTATAACTCGACAGATTGCGTACCGTGACGTAACGTCCGAATGTCGTGAAAGCCCGCAAGGCAAAGGGGGAATGCATGAAGTACGAATGGGTGCAAAATGAGGCGTACGGTCAGGGCGTGTACACGTCGGCGGCGGCCAGGCTCCGCATGGGCGGGGGAGTCACGCCCGGCCAGAACATTGCAACGTTCCATTTCACCCGACGCGAAAAAAATCCGACCCTGTGTTCGCCGGATGTATTCCCCGACCTGGTGCTCACCGCGACCAGCACGGGCGTTGGGGTGATGGTGGAGTACGGCATTCATGGGAAGAAGGCCAGAGTCAACGACAGTCACTCAGAGTATCAGTTCTTTCATTTCAACGAGAGGCTCGTCGAACTCAAGAGGACGGAAGACTGGCCCAGGATATACGTTCTCGACTGGGTCTTCACTGAACGTCCGGCGTGTGGTGGAGCCTGGGCGGGCGCGAAACGTGTCCAGGCCGGGTGCGCCACCCTCATCGGACACTACGATGAGTACCAGCGAGAGCGCCGGTGGGATAGTGACGGTGGCGGCGACGAGCCTTTCGGCGAGTCCGCGGAGCATGAGATCACCGTCTACAGCATGTTCGGAAAGGACAGCGCCACCGCCGACATCCGTACCGCTCTCGCTGAATACAAGAGAACACTTAAAGAAAGAAAGTAATCGCGTCGCCCGAGCGCGGAGTGACCTCGGCTCGGGACTCCCTAAGCCTCCAGCACGGCCGCCTTGATTTCCTCGGGGTCGTCATTGCCGCCACCTCCGTGCTCCGCGGTGGCGTAGGCAGGCTCGTCTTCAAGGGCGCTGACATTGTCGGGTGAGGCCTGCCGCCGAGACAGGATCACTTACTGTGTCGAGGTTCTCCCGGCGACTTTCAGGTGATCCTGCCCTGTGGAGGTCGCCGTGGCGCGGTAGCGCGAAGGGGGGATTCCGTAGCGGTCGGCGAATGCCTGGCGCAGTGTCTCCGTGGTTCCGAAGCCGCAGCGGGCCGCCACCCTGGCCATCGGCAGGGAGGTGGAGACCAGCAGGTGCGCGGCGGCCTCGGTGCGGGCCTGGCGGACGAACCGGCCCGGGGTCCGCCCGAGGTGCCTGAGGAACAGGCGGGTCAGGTGCCGCTCGCTCACGCCCGCGCCGCTCGCCAGCGTGGCCGTGGTCAGGTCGGTGTCCAGGTGTCCCGTGATGTGCTCGACGACCTGCTTGACCAGGCCGTTCTCCGGAGATCCGACGGCGGTGAACATGCTCATCTGCGCCTGGTTGCCGGGGCGTTGTAGGTAGGTCACCAGGCTCCGCGCCACCCGCCGTGCCAGCTCGGCGCCGTGGTCCTCCTCGATGAGGGCGAGGGTGAGGTCCAGCGCGCTGGTGATGCCGGCGGAGGTGTAGGTGTCCCCGTCCCGGATGAAGATCGGGCCGGGATCGATGTCGACCTTCGGGTAGCGGGCGGCGATCTCGTGCGCAGACTGCCAGTGGGTGGTGGCGCGCCGGCCGTCGAGCAGGCCCGCGGCGGCCAGGATGTCGGCTCCGGTGCACACCGACGCGACGCGGCGGCTCTCGCGTGCCAGGCGGCGGACGTGAGCGACGATCAATCGGTTGCCGGCCGCGGCCTCGTGGCCCATGCCTCCCGACACGATGAGCGTGTCGAGCGGCCCGGTGACCCGTTCGAGGGCCTCCTGGGCCTGGAGCGTCAGGCCGGTGCCGCAGGTGATGGGACGGCCTCCGGGGGTGGCCAGGCGAAGGAGGTAGAAGGGATCGGCGCCGTGCCAGTTCGCGCTCTCCAGAGTCGTGGTCACGCAGGCGATGTCGAGCAACTCCGCCGCGTCGTATCCGATGACGGCGATCCGGCGTTCGATCACGGGGCGAGCGTATGTCAGAAAGGACAGGAATCCCAGGTTTCCGGACCTCTGCGACGGCCTTTCTTGGTACGCGGCCGGTACGGCGGCACGGTGGAGGCATGACTCAGACAGCACCCGTCACCCGCCGCCGGCGCAGGTTCGCCCGGCACTACGTCGAGATGGTCATCGCGATGTTCGCCGGCATGTTCGTCCTGGGAATGCTCCTGTCCGCCGTCGGGCTCGGCTTCTCCCACGAGCGGCAGCCCGAGCTCGCCTACCTGCTGATGGCGTTCGACATGTCCGTCGGCATGGCGATCTGGATGCGTTACCGGGGCCACGGCTGGGCGGCCACCCTGGAGATGTGCGCGGCCATGTTCGTCCCCGTCGTGCCACTCTTCCCGCTGCTCTGGCTGGGTCTCGTCGACGGCGGGGCCATGATGGCGCTCGCCCACGTGGCGATGTTCCCGCTGATGCTGGCCGCCATGCTCCGGCGCCGCGACGAGTACGCCGGCTGCGCGGCCTGACGACCGAGCCTCCGAGGGCATCGGGCGTGACCCGTACTCGTTGGCACACGGTGGCGGTCAACGCGTACGGGGCACCGTCGGGAGTGTCGTCAGGAGTGGGTTTCCGAGGTCGTCCGGGTCCCGCGGGGCGGCTCGGTGCCGGGGCCGGTCGGGGTGAGCGGCCCGTCGTCCTCGCGCAGCACGTCGTCGGCCATCTGGTCGTACTCGGCCACCCGGCTCCTGCCCGCCTCGCCGAGCTGCTCGACCACCGCGGCGACCAGCGTTTCGAGCAGCGCGACCGCCGGGGTCAGCGAGTCGAACGGGGAAGGCGAGCGGACCTGGGCGGGCAGCACGACATCCGCCACCGTGGCGGCGGGCGACAGCCACGGGTCGGTCAGCAGCACGATCTTCACATTGCGCGCCGCGGCGGCGCGGGCGAAGGCGATCGTCTCGCGCTGGTAGCGCCGGTAGTCGAAGAGCACCAGCACGTCGCGGCGGCCCATGTCGAGCAGGTGGGCGGCGTGGTCGGCGGTGGACCCGGCGATGTACGTCGCGTTGGGACGCAACTGGTGCAGGTGGGCGATGAGGTACTGGGCCAGGATGGTGCTGAACCGGCCACCGGCCGCCGAGATGCGGCGGCCGGGGTCGGCCAGCAGTTCCGCGGCCTTGACCAGCTCTCCCTCGGGAAGCTGGTCGAAGGTCATGGCGGTGGCGTCCAGCAGCACCCGGCGGGACCGGCTCAGCACCCTGCCGGTGTCCTCCTCGGCACTGCCGTACTGGGCCAGGGGAGAGGAGTAGCGCTGCTGGGTCTCGCGCTTGAGCGCCTGCTGCAACTCCGGGTAGCCCTCGAAGCCCAGCCGGTAGGCCAGCCGCAGCACGGTGGCCGGGCTGGTCTGGGCCTGGCTCGCGACGGTCGCCAGCGGCTCCAGACCGGCGGTCGGGTAGCCCGCGAGCAGGGTGCGGGCGACCCGCTGCTCCGCACGGGGCAGCTTGGGCAGCACGTCGCGGAGCTGGGCCGCGACGGTGCGCGGCTCAGGGGTGCCGAGCATGTTGCCTCCTCATGGACGACCGCCGGATCGTGCGGCGCGTCGCAAGGAAGGGATCATGCCACGAACCGTACGAAAAGAGAACGCCGTCCTCGGATCGAGCGCCGCCCGGCGGACGTCCACCGCTCACTCGCCGCTCGCGGCCCATCGCCCACCGCCCATCGGCGGTTCCCAGCCTCGCGGCCGTCCGGTGCTCACCGCTCGTCCGCGAGCCCGCACCAGTCGATCGCGGTCAGCGCGTAGGTCTTCGCCGACTGCACCAACTGGGCGATCTCCACGTACTCGTTCTCCGCGTGCGCGGTGTAGCCGACGCCCGGGCCGTACACCAGGCCGCCGATGCCCTTGCGGTCCATCCAGGTCAGGTCGCACACGCCCATGAAACCGGTCGTCAGCGGCGGCTGCCCGCCGGCCGCCGTGGTGTGCGCGCCGACCAGCGTCGCGCTCAGCGGGGCGTCGTCGGGCAGCGAGTACGGCGGCCAGAGCAGCTTCCACTCGAACACCGGCGGGTGCTCGCGCAGCCACGGGTCGGTGCGGCAGGCGTCCATGACCCGGGACTCGATCTCGGCCATGACCTCCTCGTTGGACCGGTCGGGGTGGTGGTAGACGCAGTACTCCACGACCAGTTCGTCGGCGAGGAAGAAGGGCACCAGGATGCCCGAGGGGTTGGCCCGCAGCACGCCGGGCAGCAGGTTGAAGTAGCCGGGCGGGAAGAGCGGGTGCCGGTTGTGCCGGGCCCAGTCGTCCTCCAGCGCGCGCAGCGCCTGGTAGACGACCCAGAACTTGTCGACGGTGTTGACGCCGAGCGCGTCGCCCTCCAGGGTCGGGTGCACGGTCATGCCCCGCAGCCCGGAGTGCGCGGTCTTGCCCTCCAGGGAGACGCTGAACCAGAGCAGGCCCGGCGTCACCGGCACCGACGCCGGCAGGGTGCCCGCCTGCCCGGACGGCTCGCAGACGATGGCCGCGTCCGCGCCGAACCCGGCCTCCAGCACCGCGGTGGTGCCCGCCTCGTGGTCGCCGACCTCCTCGCCGACGACGCCCTGCAGGACCAGGTCACCGGCCAGGCGCACGCCGGCCCCGCGCAGCGCGAGGGCCGCGTAGGCCGCGGCGACCAGGCCGCCCTTCATGTCCGTCGCGCCGCGCCCGATCACCGCGTCGTCGGTGACCTGGGCGCGGAACGGGTCGCCGCGCCACCGGTCGAGGCGGCCCGGCGGTACGACGTCGACGTGCCCGTTGAGCAGCAGCGACCGGCCGCCGCCGGCGCCGGACACGACGCCGCAGGCGTTGTCGCGGCCCCGCTCCACGGTGACCTTGGTGACCTCGGCCCCGGCCTCGGCGTACAGGTCGCCGAGCAGCGCGCTGACGTCGCCCTCCGCCCCGACGATCTTGTCGTACTCCTGGCCGGGGTAGCGCGGGTTCACGCTGGGGATGGCGATCGCGTCGGCCAGGCTGGAGACCATCCGCTCGGCGAGCAGGTCGACCTGCTCCAGCACCCGGCGGGTCACGTCGTGTTCGGTGGTCATACGGTCTCCTTCGAGGTGGTGGGAAGGGGCTCCGGAGCGGGGGTGCGAGGCCGCCGGAGCGAGGTGAGGACGGAGTTCGCGATGCCGGCCAGGCCCTTGGGGGCGATCCAGAGCACCACGAGGATCAGCATGGCGATCACCATGTCGCGCCAGGCCCCGGCGTCCTGCAGCACGTCGGAGACCAGGGTGACGACCACGGCGCCGACGATCGGCCCGTAGACGCTGCCGCTGCCGCCCAGGAAGATCATGCTGAGCAGCAGGGTCAGGTAGCCGAAGCCGAAGACGTCGGTGCTGACCACGCCGTTGAGGAAGGCGTTGAAGCTGCCGGCCACCCCGGCCACGGCCGCGCCGATCATGAAGACGATCAGGTGCTGGCGCACCCTGGAGACGCCCCGGCTGGTGGCCAGCGCCTCGTTGTCGCGCAGTGCCAGCAGCGACATGCCCAGGGTCGAGCGGGTCAGCATCCGTACCAGCACGGTGACCGCGAACAGCAGCGCGGCGCCGAGGAAGTAGTAGCCGATCCGGCCGTCGGCCCGCAGGTTGACGTCGCCCAGGCTGAGCCGGGGGATGCCGACGATGCCGTTGGATCCGCCGGTCAGGCCCGCCTGCCCGAGCACCAGGTAGATGCAGAGCTGGGAGAAGACGTACGTGGCCAGGCCCACGTAGATGCCGCGCAGCCGCAGCACCGGCAGGAACGCCACCAGCGAGGCCAGCAGGGCCGACAGCCCCGAGATCGGCAGGGCCAGCCACGGGTCGATGCCGGTGCGGGTGGCCAGGATGCCCGTGGTGTAGGCGCCGATGCCGAAGAACCCGATCTGGGCGAAGTTGAAGATGCCGGCGAAACCGAGGGTGAGGTTCCAGCTCATGGCGAGCACGCCGTACATCGTGAAGAGGATCAGCAGCAGCCGGGCGTGCGGGTCGGTGAAGACCAGTGGCAGGGCCACCAGGACTATCGCGTAGACCGGCCAGCCGGCCCAGGAGCGCAGGTTGGTCATGACGTTCACGCGCTCCTCACCCTGGTCCGCAGCAGTCCCTCGGGTTTGACCAGCATGATCACGATCATTGCGAGGAAGACCAGGACCGGGCTCCAGGAGAGCCCGAAGTAGTAGGTGGTGACGGCCTCGAGCAGGCCGATGGCGTACGCGCCGGCGATGGTGCCCGCCAGGCTGCCGGCTCCGCCGAAGGCGAGCACCACGAAGGCCCGCAGCAGCGGGTCGCCGCCCATGCCCGGGGAGATGAACTGCATGCTGCCGAGCAGCGCCCCGGCCACGGTGGCCAGGCCGATCGCGACCACGACAACGAAGACGTAGACCCGGCGCGGTGCGATGCCGAGCAGCTGGGCGTGCTCGCGGTTCTGTTCCAGCGCCCGTACGGTCAGCCCGATGCCGGTGCGTTTGAGGACCAGGGCCAGCAGGCCCACCAGCAGCGGGGCCAGCAGGATCGTGACGAGCTGGCTGCCCTGGGCGACCGCCCCGGCGACCTCGACGCGCGCGCCACCGAACGGCGGGAGCTGCTTGATCTCCGGCCCCCAGATCAGCTGGGCGCCGCTCTGCAGCAGCATCGTGGCCGCCAGCGTGGCGACCATCACCAGCATGTCGCCTCCTGGGCGCCGGATGAACGGGCTGACCAGCAGGAACTCGTAGGCCAACCCGATCAGCGCCATCGCCGCCACGGCGCCGAGCAGCGCGACCGCCACCGGCAGCCCGCCGGCGTCGAGCAGCGTCCAGGTCAGGTAGGCGCCGAACATCATCAGCGCGCCGTGCCCGAAGTTGAAGACCCGCAGCGTGGACCAGATCAGCGTCAGCCCCGCCGCCATGAGCATGTAGAGGCCGCCGAGGACGAGCGTGCTCGTCACGATGACACTAATGCCGTCCATCGGCGGTCCCTCCCAGGAAGAGCGACATCATCTCGTCGCGGCTGCGGCTGCCGTCCGACGCGCCGCTGTCCACCACGTCGCCGTGCAGGATGACGTGGTAGCGGTCGGTCAGGTCGAGCACCAGGTCCATGTCGCCGTCGATCAGGATGACCGACGAGACCTCGGCGCGGACCCGCACGATGCACTCGCTCAGCTCGTGCTTGACCTTCGGTGACAGGCCCAGCGTGGGCTCGTCGAGGATCAGCAGCGTGGGCCGGGCCATCAGGCCCATGCCGAGGCTGGCCATCTGGCGCTCCCCGCCGCTGAGCGTGCCGGTGAGTTGCCGGCGCCGTTCCTTGAGCTTGGGGAAGACCGAGAACACCTGGTCGATCCCGTCCCGCCAGGTCGAGGAGTGCCCGCTGGAGGACGCGGAGAGCCGCAGTGCCTCCTCCACGGTCAGTTGCGGGAACAGCCGCGAGCCCTGCGGCACGTGGATGAGCCCGCGCCTGACCAGGCTGCCGGGGGACTCGCCCCTGGTGTCCCGTCCGGCGAAGGCGATCGTGCCGGAGGCGGCCCGGTGCAGGTTGGAGACGCAGCGCAGCAGCGTGGTCTTGCCGTGGCCGTTCGGCCCCAGCAGCCCGATCGCCTCGTGCTGTCCGACGCGCAGCGAGATGCCGCGCAACACCTTCGCCTGGCCGTAGCCGGCGGTGAGGTTCTCCACGGTCAGCAGATCGCTCATCGCGCGGCCCCCGGTCCCAGGTAGGCTTCGACGACCCTCGGGTCGGACAGGACCTCGGCCGGCCGGCCGGTCACGATGATCCGGCCGCTGTCGAGGACCGCCATCCGGTCGGCGAGCGCCTCCAGCACCGACAGCACGTGCTCGATGATCACCATGGTGACGCCCGTGCCATGCACACCGGCCAGCAACCGGATCAGCGCGTCCTGGTCGGCCGGGTCGAGGCCGGCCGCGGGCTCGTCGAGCAGCAGTACCGAAGGGCCGCTGACCAGCGCGCCGGCGATCATCAGGCGTTTGCGGTCGATCAGCGAAAGCCCGTCGGCAGGGCGGTTCAGGTCGCCGCCGAGCTCCACCGCGTCCAGCGCCTCCCGGCACCGGGCGAGGTTCCAGCGCCCGGCCCTGCCCGCGCCGCCGTACGCCGATCCGATGCGGACGTTCTCCAGCACGCTCAGCGACTCGAAGACGGCCTCGGTCTGGAAGGTGCGCTTGAGGCCGGCCTTGGCGATCCAGCGCGGCGAGCGGTTCTGGATCTCGTGACCGTCGAAGATCACCTTTCCGGAGTCGGGCCGGACCGGGATACCGGTGAGCAGGTTGAACAGCGTGCTCTTGCCCGCGCCGTTGGGGCCGGCCAGGCCGAAGACCTCGTCGCGCGTCACCGACATCGAGACGCCGTCGACGGCCCTGAGGCTGCCGAACGACTTGCCGACCTCGTGCGCGGCGAGGATGACCTGCGAGTTCCCGTTCACGACGCGGCCTGCCCCGGCCCGCGCCAGTCGCCCTGGGCGAGGAAACCGCCGTCGACCGGGAGCAGCACGCCGTTGACGAACGAGGCGTCCGGGGCGACCAGGAACGCGACCGCCGCGGCGATCTCGTCCGGTGAGCACTGCCGCCCGGCCGGCTGGCGGGCCGCGGCCGCCTCGCGCTGCCGCAGGGACTCCGCGGCGGCCTCGGCGTCGAGCAGGCTCCGCGAGTCGCCCATGTCGTTGTCGACGTAGCCGGGCAGCACGGCGTTGACCCGGATTCCCCGCGGGCCGCCCTCGACGGCGAGCTGCCGGGTCAGGTTGGCGATGGCGCCCTTGGCCGCGGAGTAGGCGGGGAAGGCCGGCAGGCCGGTGACCCCGAAGATGGACGACAGGTTGACCATGGCGCCCGCCCCGCCCGCGGCCAGCAGCGGGAACGCCGCCCTGGCACACAGGAACGTCCCGGTGACGTTGACGTCCATGACCCTGCGCCACTCGGAGATCGGCACGCCGGTGACGCCGCCGCCGCTCTCCGCGATGCCGGCGTTGTTGACCAGGATGTCCAGGCCGCCGAACTCGTCCGTGACCCGCGCGAACAGCGCCTCGACGCTGCCCTCGTCGGACACGTCCGCCGCCTGGAACACGCATGCGGGGCCGTCCCCCGACAACTCCAGAGCGGTACGTGTCCCGCGTTCCACGTCGACGTCGGCGATCATGACCCGCGCCCCCTCCGCGCGCAGGCGGTGCGCGATGGCCGCGCCGATCCCGCCCGCCGCGCCTGTGACCAGGGCGCGTTGCCCGGTCAGAGTGCTCGCCATCGCGATATCTCCCTCAATCTGCTGGTACTCGTGGTGTTGGTCGGCCGTGGTGGGCCGCGACCGGGTGGCCGTCTCGGCCGGCCTGTCTCATCCGCAGGGCAGGCCCACCCCGTACGGCTTCATCCGGTCGACGCCGGGGGACCACGCTCCGCCACCGCGCCGCGCGATGCCGTTGGGCCGGGCGAAGTGCCAGGTGGTGGGCTCCTCGGTGACGACCTGGACGTCGAACCCGGCGGCGGAGAGGTCGGCTGAGGCCCCCGCGTCGCGCGTGTCCAGCCAGACGCGGTCGCCCTCGGCGTGGATCCTCGGCGCCGAGATCGCCTCCTGGAGGTCCGCGCCGTCACGCCAGCGGGCGGCGATCTGGGCGACGGCGGAGATGATCCGCCGCCCGCCCGAGGCGCCGAGCGTCGCCTCGGCGTCCCCTGGGCCGGTCAGCACGACGGGGCTGACCGCGCTGAGCCCGGCCGCGCCGGGAGCGACGCTGGTCACCCGGCCGGGGCGGGGGTCGAAGTACATCATCCCGTCGTTCAGCACGATGCCGGTCTCCGGTTCCACCATGCGGGAGCCGAACAGGTCGAGCACCGTCTGGGTGAGCGAGACCGTCATGCCCTCGTCGTCGACCGCCGACATGTGCGAGGTGCACCCCGCCCTGGCGGAGCCGCCGGGAGGCGCGGGAGGGCTGTTCCCGCCCGCGATCCAGCGGGCCACCATCTCGTCGGCGTACTCGGGGGAGGCCAGCCGGGCCCAGCTCGCCGGACCCTCCTGGGAGGTGGTGACCTCGCGCAGCCGGTCCTCGAAGGCGTGAGACAGCACCCGCGCCCACAGGCGAGCCCCCGGATCCAGCCCACGCCGCCGGGCGGCCTCGACCAGTTGCAGTGCCTCGATCACCGAGATCACCCCGGTGGCGTGCGGGCCGTACAGCCGCACCGGGCCGATCTCGACGGGCAGGACCTCGGACTCGTCGGCGACATACCCGGCGAAGTCCTTCTCCGACAGCAGGCCACCGGCCCCGGTGACGGCCGTCGCGATCGCGCGGGCGGCCCGGCCCAGGTAGAACGCGTCAGGGCCGCCGGCGCCGATCTCGCGGAGCACCCGGGCCAGCCGGGGTTGGACGAGCCTGTCGCCGGGGCCCTGGGACGGGCCGCGCAGCGGCAGGCCGTCGGGCAGGAAGAGTTCCGCGGAGGAGGGGAAGGCCCGCAGCGTCCGGGCCTCGGCGCAGATCGCCGAGGAGGCGAACCAGTTGGTCTCGTGCCCCGCCTCGGCCAGCTCGATCGCCGGGGCGAGCACCTGGGCCAGTGGCAGGCGGCCGAACCTGGCGTGCGCCCGGCACAACGCGGCGACCGCTCCGGGGACGCCCACCGACAGCGGGCCGACGATGTTCGCGTCGTCGCGCACGGCCGGCCAGTTGTACAGGCCGGTGCCGGTCGCGGACGCCGCCGGGGCGAACATCCGCGGGTGCGCCAGGCCCGGAGCCAGGATCGGGCCGCACACGACGGTCGCGGCCGGGGCGCCCGGCTCGCGCACCACCAGCCAGGCGCCGCCGCCGAGCCCGCTCATGTAGGGCTCGACCACTCCGGTGGCGAAGGCCGTGGCGACCGCCGCGTCCACGGCGCTGCCGCCGGCGCGCAGCATCGACGCCCCCGCGCGCGCCGCCCTCGGGTCGGGCGCGGTGACCATCCCGCCGGCTCCCCGGGGAGCGCCCGGCTCAGCCCTGCCAGGCATCGGCGATCTCGCTCAGCGTCGCGAACCAGACGTCGCCCGCCGCCAGCATCCGCTCGATCAACGCCTCCAGGACGAGCAGGTGGTGGGCTCGGCCGATGGTCTGCGGGTGCATGGTGAGCACGTAGACCGCGCCGGGCACCCGCTGGTGGGCGTAGTCGAAGATGGTGTTCCAGCGGTCTTCCATGTCGCGGTGGGAACCCAGCGGGGAGACCCCGGCGACGTACTCCACCGAGGGCCAGTCGTCGAGATACCACGACACGGGGATCTCCACGATCCGGCTCTCCGGGCCGAACTCGCTGGCCGACTCGTAGTTCACCGTGACCCGCCGGGGCCGGTACGGCTCGAACTCCCGGCCCATCAGCGAGCTGTCCCAGTCGAAGCCGAACTCCTCGAGCAGGCCCAGCGTGCTCTCGGAGAAGTCCCAGGCGGGCGAGCGGTAGCCGCGGGGGCGGCGCCCGACGACCTGCTCGTGCTGGCGCAGCGCGACCTCCATGAGCCGGCGCTCCTCGTCGGGCCCCAGGTCGGGCACGACCTCGTGGTAGCAGCCGTGCGCGGCGATCTCGTGTCCGGCCGCCAGGATCTGCTCGATGCGGTGCGGGAAGGTCACCAGGTCGTGGCCGGGGGTGGCCCAGGTCGCCGGCAGGTGGTTGCGGCCGAGCAGCTCCAGCAGCCGGGGCACCCCCTGCTCGGCGCCGAAGTCACCACGCGACAGGTAGGACGGCGAGGTGCGGCCCATGGTGCCCATCCAGGGGGAGTGGGCGTCGAAGTCAAAGGTCAGCGCCACGGCCATCCGCTTGCCCGGCGGCAGCGCGAGGGGAGCCGAGGTCACTTCTTCATCCACGGCGGGAGCTGGAAGGAACCCGACTTGTACTTCTCAGGGGCGATCAGCACCCGCTTCTCGTCCTGGAACTGGAAGGACTGCAGCGGCACGTAGTCGTCACCCTGCTTGGCCAGGTGTGTGGCCTGGTCGAACGCGATCCGGCCGGAGGCCCGCTCGCTGTCGCTCTTGCCGATGGCGGCACCGATCGCCAGCGCGTCGTCGGGGTCGCCGACCTCGCGCAGCGCATCGGCGTAGATCATGGTCTCCACGTACGTCATCACGCCCTGCGGGTCGACGTTGTCGGTCCCGTACGCGGCCTGCCAGTCCTTCTGCAACTGCGCGGCCGGCGGGTAGCTGGGCGAGGGCACCATGCCCGCGAGGTTGTTGAACAGCACGCCCTCGGCCTGCTGCTTGGTCAGCTCGAAGAACTGGGGCTGGTTGGGGCCGTACTGCATGAAGACCAGGGACTCGGTGGGCTTCTGCAGGAACTGCTGCAGGAAGCTGGCCTCGTTGGAGACCTGGTAGTCGGTGTTGACGATGAAGTCGGGGTCGGCCGAGCGGATCTTCCCGAGGACCGTGCCCCAGTCGTTGACCGTGCCGAACGGCACCTTCTCCTGGCCGGCGATGCTCCAGCCCTTGGCCTTGAAGTGCTTGACCAGGCCGTCGGCGATGTTCTCGCTGTAGGGATTGTCGGAGCGGACGATGAACGCCGACTTGTTGCGCGGCTTCCACAGCCCCTGCTCGGCCCAGGACTCCGCCAGGTCGACCGGCTCGGTGCCGTAGGCGTCGTAGTCGGGAGTGATCGACCAGACCGTGGGGTACTTCGCCGGGTCCTTCTCGATGATGGCCTGGGTCTGCGCGGTGTTGCCGCCGATGAGGTAGACCTTCTCCGCTGCGGCGAACTCGTCGATCTCGAAGTTGGACGTGGAGGCGTAGCCGGTGACGACCGCCTTCACCGACTCGTCGTCGGTCAAGGTCTGCACGCCCTTGGTCACCGCGTCGTTGGACTGGCTCTGCACGTCCACGACCTTGAGCTTGAACGTGTATCCGTTGACGCCACCGGCCTCGTTGAGCTGCTTGATGGCCAGCTCGGCCCCCTGCTTCATGCCCAGGCCGTCGGATGCCAGGCCCCCGGTCAGCGGGGCGAGCAGGCCGATCTGGATCTCCTTCGCGCCGGCCGCGCCGCCGGTCTCCGCGGCGGAGGTGTCGGGGGAGGTGGAGGAGGAGCACGCGGTGAGCGCCGCCAGGGCGCCGGTCACCGCGACGGCGGTGATCGCCCGGACGGGCGTCCGGGGACGGAGGAAGGGGGAACGGGCCACGGTGAAGCCTCTCTGCGTCTGTGGGACGAGGGGACGAGGGGACGAACGCATGCGGGACATGCCGGAGGGCGTCACATGCCTGCTTTGCAACGTTCTGTCACTGTCGACAATTGAAACGTACGTTGCATCCTGCGGCAAAGGCTAGACCTGTAAAAGGTTTGTTACTTAAACTCGATCCGTCGTACCGCTCTGATCTCGTAAAACGTGGATCAGCTCGGCGGCAGGGCCGTTCCGGCCAGGAAGCCTCCGTCCACGTCGAGAACACTCCCCGTGATGAAGGAGGAGTCCGGATCGGCGAGGAACACGCACGCCCGCGCGATCTCCGCCGGCGTGCCCATGCGGTGCACCGGCTGCCCGGCGACCAGTGCCGCCACGTACTCGGCCGAGAGCGCCACGGTGGCCGGGACCTCGATCAGCCCGGGGGCGACGGCGTTGACGGTGATCCCCGACGGGGCGAACTCCAGCGCCAGGACCCTGGTGAGCATCTCCACCGCCGCCTTGGAGGAGCAGTAGTGGGCGGCGCCCACCCGGGCCGAGCGGGCCGCACCGGAGGAGACGTTGACGATCCGGCGCCCGCCCCCGAGGGAGCCGGAGGTACGGGCGAAGGCCTGCGAGGCCAGCATCACGCCGCGGACGTTGACGGCGAACACCTCGTCCCACTCCGCGGCGGTCATGTCGAGGACCGGGGTGTTCGGATAGACCCCGGCGCAGTTGACCAGCACGTCCACTCCGCCGTGCAGGGCGGTCGCCTGCTCGAAGGCGGCGGTCACCGACCCCGGGTCACGCACGTCCAGGCGCACCGCCGAGGCCACCGCCGGTGAGCCGCCCGGGACGGCGGCGAGTTCCGCGGTGACCCTCGCCATGCGCGTCTCGTCGAGGTCGGCGACGACGACCGTCGCCCCCGCCTCGTGGAACGCCCCGGTGATGCCCCGGCCGATGCCCTGGGCTCCGCCGGTGACCAGGACGACCGTCCCGTTGAGCCTGCCGGGAGAGAAGCTGTCCGTCATGGGATGCCTTCCGGTGATGCCGGGCGGGAGCGGCCTCCTGCCGGCTCGACACATATGACCTGGGCGTTTCTGTCAGGGCTACCAGGTAACACGCATGCTAAGTTTCATTCCGCCGCCTTGACCATACATGTGAATCATATGTTTCACTTAGGGCGGCCGGGACGCGAGGGGCGGACCGGACTGGGAGGAGAGAGCCGATGACGACAGGGACCGCCTTCGTGGCGACCTGTGACCTCGCGGCCCAGGTGCGGGGCCGGGCTACCCCGGTGGCCCGGCTGGACCAGACGTTGCGTACCGGAGTGGGATGGGTCCCCGCCGATCTGGCGCTGACCTGTTTCGGCCACCTGGCCGACGACAACGTCTTCGGCTCGGTGGGCGACCTGAGGCTGCTCCCCGACCCCGCGACGGCCGTCGACCTGCCCGCCGACGGCCCGGTGCCGGGCACCCGGCTCTACCTCGCCGACCAGACCGGCCTGGACGGCAGCCCCTGGCCCGGCTGCCCGCGCGGCTTCCTCGCCCGCGCGCTGGCGGACCTGAGGGAGATCGCGGGCCTTGAGGTGAACGTCTCCTTCGAGCACGAGTTCATGCTCGGCGGCCAGGCCGAGGCGCCGCCCTTCTCCTTCCAGCGCCTGCGCGGCGCCGAGCCGTTCGGCACCGACCTGGTCGCGCTGCTGGAGACGGCCGGGCTGGAGCCGGAGAGCTGGCTCCCCGAGTACGGGGACGGCCAGTTCGAGATCACCCTGCGGCCCGCCCCCGGAATGGTCGCCGCCGACCGGGCGGTCCTGCTGCGCGAGCTCGTCCGCGACCTCGCCCGCCGCCGGGGGCACTCGGTCACCTTCGTCCCGCTGGCCGACCCCGCGGGCGTCGGCAACGGCGTCCACGTGCACTTCTCGCTCCGCGAGGTCGGTGGCGGCCCGGTGATGTTCGACGCCGGAGCACCCGGCAGGCTCTCCTCGACCGCGGCCAGGTTCGCGGCCGGAATCCTGCGGCACGCCGGTGCGGTGGTGGCCGTCACCGCGCCCAGCGTCGGCTCCTACCTGCGGCTCACCCCGCACCGGTGGAGTGCCGGCGGGGTCTTCCTCGCCGAGCGCAACCGCGAGGCGCTGCTGCGCATCGCGCCGACCGTCGAGATCGGCGGCGCAGACCCCGCGGGCCAGCTCCACCTGGAGTACCGGGCGGCGGACGCCACGGCCAACCCGTGGCTGGTGCTCGGCGTCCTGATCCGCGCCGGCCTCGCGGGACTGGCCGGGGCCGAGCCCGCCCGGGTGTGGCCGGAGACCGCGACCGAGGCCGACCTGGCCGGAGAGCCCGCGCTCCCCGGCTCCCTGCCTGAGGCCCTCGCCGCGCTGGAGGCCGACGAGGTCGCCCGAGGCTGGTTCCCCCACGAACTGCTCCACACGTTCCTCGCCGTGCGACGGGCCGAGCTGGCCTGCGTCAAAGGACTGCCCGACCACGAGCTCTGCCGGAAGGTCGCCGATGTCTACTGAGAACTTCTCCGGGGACGCGGCCGGCGACCTGGAGAGCGTGCTCGCCACCCTGCCCCTGGTCGACCACCATGTACACGGTGCCTCCTCGGGAGACCTGGGCCGCGGTGAGTTCGAGACGCTGGTGACCGAGTCCGACCGGCCGATCCCGGCGTTCATGACCCAGTTCGACTCCCAGCTCGGCTTCGCGATCCGCCGCTGGTGCGCGCCGGTCCTCGGCCTGCCCGCCCACGCCGCACCGGAGGAATACCTGGCGCGCCGCACCGAACTGGGCGCCGCCGAGGTGAACCGGCTGCTACTGGCCGCCAGCGGCATCGGCCGCTTCCTGCTGGAGACCGGTTATCGGGGCGACGACGTCCTGGACCCGGCCGGGATGGCGGAGGCGTCGGGGCGGCCCGCGCACGAGGTGGTCCGCATCGAGCGGGTGCTGGAGCAGGTGGCCGCCTCGGGGGTCTCGGCCGCGGAGCTGCCGGGCCGCTTCCGCGAGGAGTTGGAACGCCGCACCGCCGACGCCGTCGGCCTCAAGAGCATCGTCGCCTACCGGCACGGCTTCGCCTTCGACCCGGCACCACCCGGCGACCGGGAGGTCGCCCTGGCGGCGGGCCGCTGGCTGTCCGCCGGTGAGGCGAGCGGCCAGTGGCGGGTGGACGACCCGGTGCTGCTCCGCCTCGGACTCTGGGCCGGGGTGGAGCGCGGGCTGCCGCTGCAACTGCACGCCGGTTACGGGGACCCCGATGTGGAACTGCACATGTGTGACCCGCTGCTGCTCACCCGCTGGCTGAAGCTCATCGAGCCGCACGGCGTGGACATCCTGCTGCTGCACTGCTACCCCTACCACCGCAACGCCGGTTATCTCGCGCAGGTCTTCCCGCACGTCTACTTCGACGTCGGTCTCGGCGTCAACTACACCGGCAGCCGGTCGGACGCGCTGATCGCCGAGTCGCTGGAACTCGCGCCGTTCGCCAAGATCCTGTTCTCCTCGGACGCCTGGGGCCCGGCGGAGCTGCACATGCTGGGGGCGCACCTGTTCCGCCGCGGGCTCGGCCGGGCACTGCGCGGGTGGGTCGACGCCGGCGAGTGGGCCGAGGAGGAGGCCGTCAGGGTGGCCACCATGATCGGTGTGGACAACGCCCTGCGCGTCTACGGTCTGGACCCGGCCAAATGATCGAGCCTCTTGCCTTCGGCTCGGCCGTCGACTCCGTCGAGGCCAGGCTCCGGGCGGCACTGGAGCGGCGGCTGCCCGCCGCGACGGAGCTGCGCCGCCGGCTGCACGCCCGCCCCGACCTGTCGGGGGAGGAGGGGCCGACCCGCGACCTGATCCTGGCCGAGCTGCCCGGACGCCCGGTGGACGCGGTGGCCGGTACGGGCGCGCTGGTGCGTGTCGGCGGCCCCGGGCCCGCGGTCGCGGTACGGGCCGAACTCGACGCGCTGGCGGTGACCGAGCGGACCGGCGTCGACTGGGCGTCCGGGAGGCCGGGCCGCATGCACGCCTGCGGGCACGACGTGCACCTCGCCGCCCTGGTGACGCTCTGCCACGCGGTCGGTGACACCCCCGGCGCGCCCCCGCTGGTCGCGATGCTCCAGCCGCGCGAGGAGACCTACCCCTCCGGCGCCCACGACATCGCCCGGTCGCCGTCGCTGGCGGAGCACCAGATCACCGCCATCATCGGTGCGCACGTCCAGCCCACCCTGCCGCGAGGCGAGGTCGCGGCCACCCCCGGCACGGTGAACGCCGCCGCCGACGAGTTCACGGTCGTGGTCAGGGGTCGCGGCGGGCACGCCGCCTACCCTCATCTGACCAGCGATCCGGTACTCGCGCTCGCGCACGTCGTCGTCGCCCTGCAGCGGGTGGTCAGCCGTGACGTCGACCCGACCAGCTCGGCGGTCCTCGGCGTCTCCACGCTGGCGGCCGGCAGCGCGGCCAACGTCGTGCCCGACGAGGCCACGGCCGGCGGTACGGTCAGGGCGCTGAGCGAGCGCATCCGCGACCAGGTGCACGCCCGGCTGGAGGAGGTCGCGGACCTGGTCGCGCGGGCCCACGGCTGCGAGGCGAAGGTGAGCATCACCCGGGGGGAGCCGGTCCTGTACAACGACTCCGGGCTCGCCACCCGAGCCGGTGCCCACCTGACCCACCTGGGCCTCACGCTCTCGCGGCCGCTGCTCTCCTTCGGCGCCGACGACTTCTCCTATCTCTCCGCGGTGCTGCCCGGCCTGATGATGTTCGTCGGGGTCGGTGACGGCACGGACGTACGTATGCACAGCGCCGATTTCCTGCCCGGCGACGACGCGGTACGCGATGTCGCGCTGGCCATGCTGGCGGGTTACCTCGCGGCGGCGGAGAAGATGTAGCCGCGAAGGACGCTCAGCCGGTGGCGTGTTCCCAGTAGGGGTCGCGGTAGAGCATGACCGAGGTGCCGCGCAGGAGTTCGTCGGGGGCGGAGAGCAGCACGAGTTCGCCCCTCGCCTCCAGGGTGCGCAGGACGTCGCGGACCCGCGGGCCGACCGGCAGCCGGCCCACCGGGAGGTTGAGGGTGTCGCGGACCAGGTCGGCCACCTCGGAGAGCCGGAACGGCTCGGTGAAGCCGGCGATGAGTCCGCGGACGAACTCGACGGTGATCATCGTCTCGGCCTCGGCGTGGGCGAGCTGCCAGGTCAGCTGCGCTCTGCGCCGGCCGGTTCCGGCGCAGGCCGTGCACTGCTGGGAGAAGTCGGGCACGATGTTCTCGACGGTGCTGCCCAGGCAGGTGGTGCACTGGTTGGTCTCCGACGCGTGCAGCTCGGCCGCGGCCCTGTCGGCCAGTGGCCTGCCGCACAGGCAGAGGTAGACCCGGAACCCGCCGCGTACCAGGACGAGGTCGTCGGCATCGTCGGGTATGTCTTCCCAGAGCGCGGTGATCGTGTGGATTCTCATCGTTGTGCGACTCTACCCACTTCACCGCAGTGTGACAGGGACCAGTCTCATCGGAGCGCTCCACAGCCACTCCTCGGTGATGTAGGTGGAGGTCAGCAGCGTCATCAGGCCCAGGGTGCGCTCGGTTGCGGTGGAGGGGTGGGCGCCGCAGTCGCCGAAACGGCACATCCACAGTTCGACCATGCTGCTGTCGGAGAGCTGCTCGTGCACCGAGGGCCGTCCGGCGGGGAGCCCGTCCCGCCAGATGTCGACGGACGCGCTGGCGAACGGGAAGGCCCCGGCCAGCACCCCGCCGCCCGAGGTGACGGCACGGCCGACCCCGTCGTGCACCGGCAGGATGCCGTCGGACTGGAAGAGCACCACCCCACCCCCCGGCGGGCTGGCCACTCGCAGGACCTCCACGGGGGAGGCGTGCTCGGCGCTCCACAGCTCGCCGGTCGAAAGCGGCGGGCACGACTCCGGCACGGCGCCCAGGCGGCGGATGACCTCCTCCTCGGTCACCTCGCCGACGAAGGCGACGCACAGTCCCTCGTTGTAGTCCTCGTACGAGAACATCATCGCGTCGACGGTGTCCTGGAGCTCGCGGAGCCTGGGGCTGACGGTGGGAGCCCCAGGCAGCTGGGCGAACAGGTCGGCCAGTTCGGTGAAGAGCGCCTGGGAGCCGGGGGAGCGGCCCGCGATGCACGGCCGCCAGGGGTCCGCGCCCGCGGCGAGCAGGACCCGCACGGCGTCGTCCCAGCCGTGGCGCACGGCCTCCCAGAGCGGGGTGGCGCCGTCGGCGTCGACGGGGTCGACCTCCGCGCCCGAGGCCAGCAGCAGCTCTATCACCTGGACGGCACCCTCCTGGGCGGCCCGGTGCAGGGGCGTCGTGCGCAGCCACGGTAGCCACTGCCCGGGATCAAACCCGCTCGCCAGTCGCCGGCGGATCCGCGCCAGGTTGGTGTCACACCACGCGTCGACGTCCTCGGCCCACTCGTTGTCGCTCACTTCATCCCATTTCGTGGTATTGAGCGGATTCAACCAGGTCCGGACGACAGTTTTCGATCAGTGCCTCGCGGGAGAGCCGGTCGGCGGCGCGGGTCGTCTCGGGAAGGCGGTAGCGGGGTGTCAGGTTCAGCACGTTGTGGCAGGCCGTGGCGAGGTCGACGCGGTGCCCCACGGAGACGAAGACGGGCTTGACCCCGTGCCGGGTGCGCAGCACGCGGCCGACGACGTCGCCGTCCAGCGTCAGGTCGGCCCACGAGCCCCGCTCGGGCGCGGGCGTGGGATAGGTGCCGACGAAGGCGGTCTTGCCGACCCCGATCGTGGGCAGTCCGGTGAGCACGCCGAGGTGGCAGGCCAGGCCGAAGCGGCGCGGGTGCGCCAGGCCGTATCCGTCGCAGACGACCAGGTCGGGGGTCACGGAGAGCCGCTCAAGGGCGTCCAGCAGGGCGGGAACCTCCCGGAAGGCGAGCAGCCCGGGGACGTAGTCGAAGGCCACCCTCCCGCTGACGGCGACCTCTTCGACGATCTCCAGCGTCGTCCCGTCCAGCACGGTCACCGCCGCCGCCAGCCGGTCCCTGTCGTAGGCGACGTCCACTCCCGCGACCCTGGCCGGACTACGGGGACCGGGACCGGTCAGGTCGAGCAGTGCTCTGAGCTCGTCCTGGATGGCCTCGGCCTCCATGACAGTGCGCGGCATTTGTACCTTCATAACTACATGATCGCTACTTTTACAGTATGACGTTATATTTTGGGACTGTTCGTCTTCTTTGGTGACCGGTGAAGTCGCCGCGCGGCGTCCCGCTCCCAGCGATGCCCTCCGGTCAGGGGTTCTCATGCTTCCGGGCGGGTCCTGCCCATGGTGTGACGGGAGCGGCGGCGGAGCCGGGATCGTTCCTCATGATGCCTTCCGGTCCCCGTTCGTCGCGACGCTGGGCGGGTCCCGCCCAAGGCGACGGGAACAGCCGTGGAGCCGAGATCGTTCTGCAGGCACTGGCGACTTCAGGAGCGTGGGCCGCATGGCGGGCAGCAGATCGATCGGGCGTCTCCTCATGGGCGGGCTGGCACTGGCCGCCGCCGGGTGGGCGTTGAAGGACATCCCCGCGGAACTCGGGGGCAGGGCCAGGGGGGAGCGGCTGGAGCGGATGCGCCGCTCGCCGCAGTTCCACGACGGCCTCTTTCGCAACTCCACGCCCGGCGTCTTCGTACCCTCGCCGCAGAGCGCGCGGGAGATCGCCTGGAACATGCTGCACAACCGCGAGGAGCGCCGCCCGGCCACGCCGGTCCCGGTGGTGACCGCACCGGTGGGCGGGCCGTCCCTGACCGGGCTGAGCGTCATCTGGTACGGTCACGCCACCGCGCTGCTGGAGATCGAGGGCCGCCGCGTGCTCGTCGACCCGGTGTGGAGCAGGCGTGCCTCGCCCTCCCAGCTGGTCGGCCCGCGGCGCCTGCACCCGCTGCCGGGGCCGCTGGCAGGCCTCCCGCCGCTCGACGCGATCGTGATCTCGCACGATCACTACGACCACCTCGACCGTGCGACGGTACGCGGCCTGCTCACGCTGCAGACCGCGCCGTTCCTGGTGCCGCTGGGGATCGGCGCCCACCTGGAGCGCTGGGGCGTGCCCGCCTCGCGGATCGTCGAGCTCGACTGGGACGAGGAGGCGAGCGTCGCGGGCCTGCGGTTCGTCGCGACCGCCGCCCGTCACTTCTCCGGTCGCACCCTCAACCGCAACGTCACCCTGTGGGGTTCCTGGGTCATCGCCGGCCGGGAGAGGAAGGTCTTCTACGCCGGCGACTCCGGGTACTTCGACGGCTATGCCGGGATCGGCGCCGCGCACGGCCCGTTCGACCTCACGCTCATGCCGATCGGCGCCTACAACGCCGCCTGGCCCGACATCCACATGAACCCGGAGGAGGCGGTCAACGCCCACCTCGACCTGGGCGGCAGGCTGCTCCTCCCGGTCCACTGGGCGACCTTCACCCTGGCCACGCACCCCTGGGCCGAACCGGTCGACCGCCTCTGGCGCGAGGCCAAGGCCCGTGACGTCCGCCTCGCCGTGCCCCGCCCGGGCGAGCGCGTCGACACCGCCGACGTCCCGCTGCTGGAGAGCTGGTGGGAACTGCTGCGCGGCGGCGAGACGGGCCGCCGGCCGCGACAGCCGTCGCTCCCTCCCGCACCGAGACTCTGAGCGTGCGCGAGCGCCTCCCGAACGGGTGCGCGCCGTCAGTACAGGTTCTCGCGGGCGTCGATGCTCAGGTCGTCGTCGATGAGCTTGGCCGACCACTCCAGGTCCAGCTGCTCCTTGAAGATCCGGCCTAGCGTGGGCCGCGCCCCGCGGTCCGGCCACCGCTCCGGCTGCCAGAGCGCCGAGCGCCGGAAGGCCTTGGCGCAGTGGAAGAAGCACTCCCGCACCTCGACGCTGACCGCCAGCGTGGGAACCTTCCCCTTCACCCGCAGGCCTTCCATGTACGGGGCCTGGCTGACCACCCGCGCCCGCCCGTTGACGCGCAGGGTCTCCTCGGTGCCCGGCACCACGAACAACAGGCCGACCTGCGGGTTGGTGACGATGTTGCGCAGGCTGTCGAGCCGGCGGTTGCCGGGCCGCTCGGGGATCACCAGCGTGTGGTCGTCGAGGACCAGCACGCCGCCGGGTTCCTCGCCGCGCGGGGAGACGTCGCAGGTGCCGTCGGATCCCGAGGTCGCCAGCAGCAGGAAGGGCGAGGTGGCGATGAAGTCCCGGGCGTGCTCGTCGAGGTGGCCGATGTCCTTGCGCAGGACGACCTCGCCGACCTCGCCGACGATCCGGCGGAGTTCTTCTTCCGAGTTGACCGTGACGATCGGGCCGGTCTCACCGGTATCGAGGGAAGGCATGAAGTAAGGCTAACCTTCCTTGATCCTTGCCTCAACGGCACCCTTCCCGCCCGATGCGCGCATGGGGGTTCCGCGGGCGGGGAGGGGGTGAGTCCAGGCGCGGCGACCGGTTGCTTTACACCTCCCATCCGAAGGGCGCACGGCGTCCCGCGGGCGGCCGGGAGTGGGACGTGAGAGGCCCGGCGGCGGCCGATTCCCCCGAATACACCCCGGAACTCTCGCTTAACGCGAGATAGCCGCCTATTCGTTATATCTTTGATCTTGCAGGTCAAGATTGCTTCGCAGGAGATTGACCGGAGTTGTCAGGTTTATGCGACCCTCTGGGAGCTTTCCTCGATGAACAGATGGAAGACGATCATCGTCGCGCTGGCGGTCATCCTGCCGGCCGGTGTCCTGCCGGCCGCCGCGTCACCCGCGGTGGCCGCCCGATCCGCGGCCCCCCTGATAGAGAACGGCGAGACCCAGCCGGTCTACTCGCGCGCCGACGCGCTGACCGAGACCGTGTTCGTCGAGGTCGCCGGGGTCGACAGTGACGCCGACGGGCTCCCCGACCGGGTCGCCGTCGACATCATGCGGCCCAAGGAGACCGACTCCGGGATGAAGGTCCCGGTCATCATGGAGGCCAGCCCCTACTACGCGGGCGGCAACGACGTGCCCAACCACGTCGTCGACCTCGACGGCTCCGACCCCGCGGGCATGGAGTACCGGCGCAACAAGTTCAACGACCTGCACGATGAGATGTTCGGCGACGGCTCCGACGTGACCCGCGCGGTCGCTCCGCCCTTCCGCGGCTACTACGACAACTACTTCGTGCCGCGCGGCTACGCGATCGCGCTGGTGGAGAACCTCGGCTCGGGCCGGGCGACCGGCTGTCCCACCACCGGCCTGGACAACGAGACCGCGGGTCCCAAGGCCGCGATCGACTGGCTCAACGGCCGCGCCCGCGGATTCGACGCGGCCGGCAACGAGGTCAAAGCCGGCTGGTCCACCGGGAACGTCGGCATGATCGGCGTCTCCTACAACGGCACGCTGCCCAACGCCGTCGCCGCGACCGGGGTCAAGGGCCTCAAGGCGATCGTGCCGATCGCGGCCATCTCCTCCTGGTACGACTACTACCGGGCCAACGGCGGGGTGCTGGCCCCCGGCGGCTACCAGGGTGAGGACGCCGACGTGCTCGCCCGCTACGTGCTGACCCGTCAGAACGCCCAGCAGGCCTGCGGCGCGCTGATGGACCGGATAGAGAAGGACCAGGACCGGGTCACCGGCGACTACTCCGACTTCTGGGACCGGCGCAACTACCTCAACGACGTGCGCAAGGTCCGCGCGGCGGTCTTCCTGGTGCACGGCCTCAACGACTGGAACGTCAAGACCAAGCAGGCCGTCCAGTGGTGGGACGCCCTCGCGAAGCGGAACGTGCCCCGCAAGATCTGGCTGCACCAGGGCGCGCACTTCAACCCGTTCTCCTTCGCCGGGCGCAACGCCGAGTGGCTGCGCCAGCTCCACCGCTGGTTCGACTTCCACCTGTACGGCCTGCGCAACGGCATCATGGACGAGCCGCAGGCGGACGTGGAGTCGGGTCCGGGGCAGTGGGCGCAGCACGCCTCGTGGCCGCTGCCGGGTACCCGCGACGTACGGCTCCAGCTGGCCGCCGGGCAGGACGGCCGCAACGGCACCCTGGGCGCCGACCGCCCCCGAGGCCGCGCCGTCGTCGAGTCCTTCGTCGACCAGAGCACCCGCGGTGCCGAGCAGCTCGTCGAGAACACCGAGAGCACCGACCCCAACCGCCTGGCCTACCTGTCGAGTCCGCTGGCCCGCGACGCGCGCCTGTCCGGCACCCCGGAGGTCTCGGTGCGGGCCGCGTTCAAGGGCGGGCGCTCGCCATACCTGACGGCGCTGCTCGTCGACTACGGCACCGACGCCCGCGCCTACGGCGACGTCGCCTACGGTGCCACCCAGGTCTGCTACGGCCAGGGCGTGCCCGGCGACACCGGTTGCGCCCGGCTGGCCGAGCACGTCACGGTGACCGCCGCCTACAAGATCATCACAAGGGGCTGGCTGGACGTCCGTAACCGCGACTCCGCGGCCAGGACCGAACTGCTGCGCGAGGACCGCTTCTACGACTTCCGCTTCGACCTCCAGCCCGGCGACTACGTCGTCAAGGCCGGTCACCGGATCGGCGTCGTGCTCATCTCCACGGACCGCGACTTCACGCTGCGCCTGCCCCCGGGCACCGCCGTCTCGGTCGACCCCCGCGCCAGCTCGGTCACCCTTCCCCTCGTCGGCGGCCGCTCCGCCCTCTAGGGTCACGAACTCGATCCGGATGAGCGGGCACGTTCCCGGCGTACCTGCTCACCGGATCGGGGGAGCCGTCGCCCCTGGCGGGCCGTCGTGTCCATCGAGCGTCCCGGGTGGGGACGGGGCCGGGGCCCGTCTGAGGGATAACCCTGGCCTGTCCCTGACATCGGCTCGCGGGTCTGCCGCCGGGCCCGGCCAGGGCCTAGCGTTGAGGGCATGGGACGAATTCTTCTGATCGTGGCGGCCGTGGTGATCGCCTTCATCTTGCTGGGCTCGGTTCTGGGCTTCCTGTTCACGCTCCTCAAGTGGGCTCTGATCATCGGCCTGGTGGGCGTGGTGGTCATGTTCGCGAGCAGGCTCTTCCGCTCCTCGAACGTGCGCGACTGACCGACGCCCGGTAAGCCCGGCGGCCGCCCACCGGCACCCCCGTGTCGCCGGTGGGCGGGCAGACGTCTCCGGTCAGTCCTGGGACACCTGCTTCAGCTGTAGCTCGTCGAGCAGGGCCCGGGTCGCGGCGGTCACCGCGTCCACGGCCCTTTCGAAGGCCTCGGCGTTGCGCGCCGAGGGGGAGCGGAAACCCGACACCTTGCGGACGTACTGGAGCGCGGCGGCTCGTACGTCGTCGTCGGTCACGTCGCTGGCGTAGGGCTCACGGAGGGTCTTGATGCTGCGGCACATGACAGGACGGTACTCCGTCCCGTGGTTCCCCCAGTCCCGCCCGGCCGTCCCGGCCGCGGGCCGCACCGTCACCGGGCCGGGCTGAGCCGGGCCGAGTCAGGTCGCCGGCAGACCGTCACGCTCCCGCTGGACCGCGTCGGCGGTCAGCACGGCGTCGAGGAGTCCGGGAAAGAGCGTGTCGAGGTCGCGGCGGCGCAGCGCGTTCATCAAATACCTCCAGTGTGGAGACCCCGTCCTTCAGGGCGGGGAGGAAACACAGCCTGGGGCCGCAGGTTTGGGAGTCGAACACCTGTGCGAGGCCTAACCGAGCGTGCAGGATTTGAGGCATGGCGCAGACAGCGAAGCGGGCCTTCAAGTTCCGCTTCTACCCGACCCCCGAGCACGCCGCGGAACTTGCCCGGACATTCGGCTGCGTCCGCCTGGTCTACAACAAGGCGTTGCAAGAGCGGAGCCGCGCTCACACCCTTGAAGGGCGCCGTGTCTCCTATGTGGAGTCGTCGGCGATGCTGACGGCGTGGAAGCACACCGACGAGCTGGCGGAGAGGTGAAACGCCTGTGGAGCCGGTGTAAGACCTCAAAGGGGGATTCCTCCTGGCGGGCGACCGGCGGTGAAGCAGGAACTCTCACGGGCGACCGTGGGAATCCTCTCCCTTCGGGGAGGGGAGGATGTCAACTTGGCGGTTCCTCGGTAGACCTGGTTGATCACATCCGCCTCGCGCAGCACCCGGAAGTGGTGCGTGGTGGTCGACTTGGTGATCCCCGGTTCGATCGCCGGGCAGGGGTCTCCTCGCCTTCCCCGGCTACCAGGTGCCGTTCGCGGCGAAGGTGAAGGCCGAGACCGACCTGCCGGTGAGCGCGGTCGGAGAGATCACCCGGCCCCGGCAGGCTGAGGAGATCATCGCCTCCGGTCAGGCCGACGCCGTCATGCTCGGCCGCGAGCTGCTCCGCAACCCGTACTGGCCGAACCACGCCGCCCGCGAGCTCGGCGCAGCCGAAGGCCGCTGGCCCGACCAGTACCATCGCGCGGTCTGAGGCTCCGCCCGCCTTCACCTCGCGGGTCTCTCCCGAAGGAAGGGACGCGCGGGGGGAGACGGTCGGGGAAGGATTCAGCGGACCGGCCCGCCAGGGGGCGCACCCCCGGGGGTCGAGCGGGCCGGTCCGGGATCATGGGATGGCGCGGCGCAGGGCCAGTGCGTCCTGGCGGACCTTCGCGGGGGTCTGGCCATCGATGAGCAGGCGGCGCATCAGGGCCGCGACCTCGCCCATGGTGTCCGGGCCGAAGCCGCGGCGGGTCACCTCCTGGGTGCCGATCCGCAGGCCCCGCCTGGGCTCCTCGGCAGGCCGGCCGGGCAGGCCGATGCCGCTGAGGTAGACGCCCCCTTCGGCCAGCAGCCGGGCGGCCTCGTCCCCGCCGCCGAACGCGCCCGCGTCCACCGCCACATGGTGCGAGACGGTCCAGCCCCGATGGGCGGCGATCACGGTGAAGCCCTCGCGGTCCAGCGCGGCGGCCAGCGCCCCGGCGTTGGCGATGCAGCGGTCGGCGTACCCGGAACCGCCCTCGGCGTGCTCCGCGGCGACGACGGCCAGCGGGGCCAGGCGGGAGGCGTCGTAGTTCGCGGTCAGGCCGGGGTAGGCCGCCGCCGCCACCTGTCGGGCGAGATCCTCGTCGCGGGTCACGACGGCCGCGCCAGGTGGCCCGCCGAAGGACTTGTAGGTGGACATGGTCATCAGGTGCGCGCCCTCGTCCAGCGGTCGCTGGAACCGGCCGCCCGCGATCAGTCCCGCCACGTGCGAGGCGTCATAGAGCAGCAGGGCGCCCACCTCGTCGCACGCCGCCCGCACCCGCGCCACGTCGTGGGGGAACAGCATCAGGCTCGCCCCGAGCACCACCAGCGCGGGTCGCCTCTCGCGCAGGAACGCCGGGAGGGCCGCGTGGTCGACGTCGAGCCGTCCGGCGTCGTAGGGCAGGTCGACGACCCGCAGGCCACGGATCCCGGCGGCGCCCTGGGCGTGGTGGCTGGTGTGGCCCCCGGCGGCCCGAGGCAGCACCGCGATCGTGTCGCCGGGGCCGGCGAACGCGCTGTAGCAGGCGAGGTTGGCCAGTGTGGCGCTCTGCAGCCGCACCTCGGCGAACTCACCGCCCATCAGCGCCGCGATCTGGAGCGGGACCAGCACCTCCAGCACGTCCAGCTCCTCCAGGCCGGTCTGGCGTTTGTCCCCCGGCCAGCCCATCGAAGGCCGGCAGCCCAGGGAGATCTCATGGGCGGCCCTGGCGCGCTCGCTCATCGTGTTGGTGCCCGCGTACAGGACCACACCGTCCTCGTCGAGGCGGCCGCGGTGCTCGGCCAGCACCGCGTCGACCAGCCTGGTCACCGCCTCCAGGCTCAGCCCCGACACCTCGGCCTCGAGCTCGGCCAGGCGCGGCTGCGCCCGGGGCGGTGCCCACGGGGCGACACGGCTGCGCTCCTGCACGAAGCTCCTTTCACAGGGCTGTCAGGCGGCTCTCACGAGGTGGACCCCTCCAAAACGAATACTGTGACGCTACGGCCAGTGCCGGGGGGAGTCATCGTTCCGCCAGCGGAGATCCTTCCTACATCTGTAGGATTGGAACGTGATCGCGGATGATGTTCAGGATCTGCTGGAGGCGCTGGCCGCGAGCGTGGGCAGGGGTATGTCCGTCGACGACCTGGAGGGTCGGGTCGTCGCGCACAGCGCCCATCACGGGGAGGTCGACCAGGTCAGGGCCCGCGCCATTCTGTCACGGTCGGTTCCCGCGGCGGTGGGGGCCTGGCAGGAGAAGCACGGGGTGGCCTCGACCCGAGAGCCGGTCAGGGTTCCGGAGAATCCCTCGCTGGGCATGGCGGCCCGGCTCTGCGTGCCCCTGCTCCACCAGGACCGCCGGGTCGGCTACCTGTGGATCATCGAGGGCCCGGGTCCGTTGAACCCGCAGGAGCAGGGCAGGGCCGTGCGCGACGCCGCCGCGATCGCGGCCCTGCTCGACGACGGCGGCAGCTCCCACACCCTGAGCCTCCTGCTCACCGGCGAGATCGGTGTGCGGCGTGCGGCCGGTGTGCTCGGGGAGGGGCCGCTGCGCGTCCTGGCGCTGCGGGGCGACCCGGCCTCCCTGCGTGAGGCGGTCGGCGCGGAGCTGGCCAGGACGCGCCGGCCGCCGGCCTTCACGATCCTGGACCGGCACGCCGTGCTGCTGCTCAACCGTGGCGAGGACGCGACGGCGCTGGGGGAGCGGCTGGCCGCGCGGGCCCGCACGGGCGCCGGGGTCAGCGCACCGCACCCGGGGCTTGAGTCAGCCGTACGGGCACATGAGGAGGCGCTCACCGCGGCCAGGGCGGCGGCGGCGGAACCGGCGCTGCGGCCGGTCGCCCACTGGCCGGACCTGGGCGTCTACCGGTTGCTCGCCGAGCCGGTCGCCGGTACTCCCGGTACTCCCGGCACGCTCGGCGGTCCGCTTGACGCTCTGCGGGAGCATCCGGCACTCCTGGTCACCCTGGAGACCTACCTGGACAGCGGGGGAGACGCCCAGGAGACCGCCCGGCTGCTCCACCTGCACCGCACCAGCCTCTATTACCGCCTCACCAGAATCGAGCAGCTGGCCGCCCGCAACCTCAAGAACGGAACCCACAGGTTAGAACTTCATCTCGCGCTGAAGCTCGGTCGCTGGAATGCGGTGTAACGGCCGGACAATCCGGGCACAGCTCTGCGATGCCGCAGTTGATCAGCGAGATCATGACCGTCGTCATCGTGCTCATGCTCATCCCGCTGTCGTTGGTCATCGTGTCGGTGGTCGTCCTCGTCGCACTCGCGGCGTTGGCTCTGACGACACCACGGGAGCAGGATGGAGGAACGACTTCCCGGAGGTAGACGATGCGGCAGCTCAGCGCGGTGGACGCGCAGTTCCTGAATTTCGAGACCTCGACGAACGTCGCGAACATCGGAGGGCTCGCGATCCTGTCGGGCAGGCTGTCGCGGAGCGACCTGGTGTCGCTGCTGGCCCGGCGGCTCCACCTGGCCGCGCCCTTCCGCATGCGACTCGTCTCCGTCCCGTTCGGCCTGGACCATCCGTACTGGACCGAGGACTCCAGGATCGACCTCGACTACCACGTGCGCGAGATCGCGCTGCCCGGCCCGGGCAGCGACGAGCAGCTGGGTGAGCAGGTGGCCAGGCTGCACGCCCGCTGCCTCGACCGGCGGCGGCCGCTCTGGGAGATGTATCTGATCCACGGTCTGGCCGGCGACCGTACGGCCCTCTACACGAAGGTCCACCACGCCGCGGTCGACGGCGTCACCGGTGCCGACGTGCTGGCCAGCCTGCTGGACACCTCCCCCGAGCCCGCCGAGGTCGAGATGGCGCCCGCGGCCGAGCCCGAGGAGCGGATCGACACGCGGGAGATGGTCACCAGGGGGATCGTCAAGGCGGTGGTCAACCCGGCCAACACGGTACGGTTCCTGATCAACGCCGTCCCGCATCTGGACGAGATCCCCCTGATCTCCCAGGTGCCCGGGGCCGGGCTGGTCTCGCGGCTCACCCGGCAACTGGCCAACCGCCTGTCGGGTACCGCGGAGGTACCCGACATGCCGCGGATGACCGTCCCACGTACCCCCTTCAGCGGCAGGATCAGCGCGCACCGCAGGTTCGCCTACGCCGCCCTGCCGCTGGAGGACGTCAAGCTGGTCAAGAACGCCCTCGGCGTCACGGTGAACGACGTGGTGATGGCCCTGTGCGCCGGGGCGTTGCGCCAGTGGCTGATCAAGCACGACGCGCTGCCCGAGCAGCCTCTCGTCGCGGGGGTGCCGTTCTCGCTCCGCGTCCCCGGTGACCGGCGCGTGGGCAACCAGGTCACCATCATGATCACCACACTGGCGACGCAGGTGGCCGACCCACTGGAACGACTGCTGGCGGTACGTGACGCGATGCGGCTGATCAAGGATCGCTCGTCGCTGGCACCGGTCAGCTGGATTCAGGAGCTCAGCGACATAATGCCCTCCGCGCTGACCGGCCTGGCCTCCCGGGCGGCCTTCAACCTCTTCGCTGACAGCGCGGGCCCGATCAACGTGATGATCTCCAACGTGCCCGGCCCGCAACTCCCCCTCTATGTGAGCGGTGCCCGGCTGCTGTCGTACTACCCCGTCTCGGTGGTGACCGACGCCAGTGGCGGCCTCAACATCACGGTCTTCTCCTACGACGGCTCACTTGACGTCGGCGTGATCGCCTGCCGTGAGATGGTTCCCGATGTCTGGGCCGTCACCGACTATCTCAGGGACGCCCTGCTGGAACTGAAGCTCCTCGCTGAGCAGCAGTGACAGGCCGGGCGCGCCCTTGACGAAGCGCAGGGTCTTCTCCAGGCAGACGATCGAGCCCCGCTCGTGCCTGTTGACGAAACGGATGTCGTCGGCCAGGGCGCGCATGATCAGCAGGCCCCGGCCGTGTTCGGAGGTGGGGGCGGGGAAGGCGGGGCCCGAGAAGTCGAAGCCGTCGCCGGCGTCCACCACCTTGATCACGCAACGGTCCCTGGACAGCTCGGTGCTGACCATGTAGTCGTCACTGGGGGTGGCGTGCTTGACGGCGTTGGAACACGCCTCCGAGAGCATGAGCTGGATGTCCTCGCGGATCTGGGACACCACGCCAAGGGCGCGGAGCGAGGCGTCGAGAAGTTGCCTGATCACGGGAACGCTGGCGGCGTCACGCGGCAGACGCAACGCGATAGTGGCCTCCACGGTGTCCTCCTTTCGCAGCCGGTCACCTAAAGGCTTGCCCGGCACGCTCCGTCCTAACCGGAGATGGTTGATCGTGACTCCGGATATCGGAAAGGCGCGGCAAAATTCGGTGAATGAAAAAATGTGGCATGGCGGCAGGACGGCCCGGGCGCCACAGGCGGCCCCGGCCTCCGGCGGCTAATCGCCACAGCCCCAGAACGCGTCGATAGCGGCCAGGGCG
>NZ_JBEXGU010000021.1:0-81285 GCF_040607515.1 Streptosporangium sp. NPDC005286
CCGCGTCCCACCCGGGTGGGACGCGGGCCGCACGGCATCCGGCTCAGGCGGCGATGACCTCGGAGACCGGCGCGTAAGGCAGGTCGAGGGCGATGGCGACCTGCTCGTTGGTGAGCCGCCCCGCGTGGGTGTTGAGGCCCAGCGCGAGGGAGGCGTCCTGCTTGAGCGCGTCCTTCCAGCCGAGGCCGGCCAGCTTGACCGCGTAGGGCAACGTGGCGTTGGTCAGCGCGTAGGTGGAGGTGTTGGCGACCGAGCCCGGCATGTTGGCCACGCAGTAGAAGACCGAGTCGTGGACCCGGTAGGTCGGCTCGGCGTGCGTGGTCGGCCGGGAGTCCTCGAAACAGCCGCCCTGGTCGATGGCGATGTCGACGAGCACGGAGCCCGGCCTCATGGAGGAGACCAGCTCGTTGGAAACGAGGGTCGGGGCCTTGGCACCGGGGATCAGCACGGCCCCGATGACCAGGTCGGCCGCCAGGACCTCCTTCTCGATCGCGTACGAGGTCGAGACGAGGGTCTTGAGACGGCCCTGGTAGATGGCGTCGACGAAGCGCAGGCGGTCGATGTTGAGGTCGAGGACCGTGACGTCCGCCCCCATGCCGACCGCGATCTGCGCGGCGTTGAGCCCGGCCACGCCGGCGCCGATGACGACGACCTTGGCGGGTGCCACGCCCGGCACGCCACCGGGCAGCACGCCGCGCCCGCCGTTGAACCGCATCAGGTTGTAGGCGCCGACCTGCGGGGCCAGGCGGCCCGCGACCTCGGACATCGGGGCGAGCAGCGGCAGGGTGTTGCCGACCTGGACCGTCTCGTACGCGATGGCGGTGACCTGCCGCTCCAGCAGGGCGTCGGCGCACTCGCGGCCGGCCGCGAGGTGCAGGTAGGTGAAGAGCACCTGGCCGGGGCGCATGCGGTGGTACTCCTCCGCGATGGGCTCCTTCACCTTGAGGATCATCTCCGCCTGACCCCACACCTCGTCGGCGGCGTCCAGGATCTTGGCTCCGGCGGAGCGATACTCCTCGTCACCGAGGTGCGAGCCGACGCCCGCGCCACGCTGAACGTAGACGTCGTGGCCGTGCCGGACAAGCTCGTACACACCTGCCGGGGTCGCGGCGACACGGTACTCATGGTTCTTGACCTCGGCAGGTACGCCGATCCTCATGGGAGTTCCTTTCGGGGTTTCAACGGGATGTCACGGTGAGCCTCGGTGAACCGTGCGCGGCCGCTCGCGCTCAGAGCCGGCTCCACGCCTCCGTCAGCACCGAGCGGAGGATGGACTCGATCTCGTCGAACTCCTTGGGGCCGCAGATGAGCGGCGGGGCGAGCTGGATGACCGGGTCGCCCCGGTCGTCGGCGCGGCAGTAAAGGCCCGCCTCGTACAGGGCGCCGGAGAGGAAGCCCCTGATGAGACGTTCCGACTCCTCGTTGTCGAAGGTCTCCTTGGTGGCCTTGTCCTTGACGAGCTCGACGCCCCAGAAGTAGCCGGAGCCGCGCACGTCGCCGACGATCGGCAGGTCGCGGAGGCGCTCCAGGGTGGAGCGGAAGACCGGCTCGTTGCGGGTGACATGACCGAGCAGGTCCTCCCGCTCGAACAGGTCGAGGTTGGCCAGCGCGACGGCCGAGGAGACCGGGTGGCCGCCGAAGGTGTAGCCGTGGGCGAACATCTCGGTGCCGTTCTTGAACGGCTCGAAGAGGCGATCGGAGGCGATCATGGCGCCGATCGGCGAGTAGCCGCTGGTCATGCCCTTGGCACAGGTGATGATGTCGGGGACGTAGTCGAACTTCTGCCCGCCGAACATGGTGCCGAGCCGGCCGAAGGCACAGATGACCTCGTCCGAGACGAGCAGGACGTCGTACTCGTCGCAGATCTCACGGAGGCGCTGGAAGTATCCGGGCGGCGGCGGGAAGCAGCCGCCGGCGTTCTGCACCGGCTCGACGAAGACGGCGGCCACGGTGTCGGGGCCCTCCATCTCGATGGCGCGGGCGACGCGCTCGGCGGCCCAGTAGCCGTACTGCTCCGGTGTCATGCCGGGCACGCCGGTGATCTCGTCGGCGCGGTAGTGGTTGGTGTTGGGCACCCGGACCGAGCCGGGGACCAGCGGCTCGAACATCTGCTTGAAGGCGGGGATGCCGGTGATCGACAGGGCGCCCTGCGGGGTGCCGTGATAGGCGATCTGGCGGCTGATGACCTTGTGCTTGAGCGGCTTGCCGGTCAGCTTGAAGTACTGCTTGGCGAGCTTCCACGCGCTCTCGACGGCCTCGCCGCCGCCGGTGGTGAAGAAGACCCGGTTGAGGTCGCCGGGGGTCTCGGCGGCGAGGCGCTGGGCCAGCTCGACCGCCTTGGGGTGCGCGTACGACCAGAGCGGGAAGAACGCCAGCTCCTGGGCCTGCTTGGCGGCGGCCTCGGCCAACTCGCTGCGGCCGTGTCCCGCCTGGACCACGAAGAGCCCGGCGAGGCCGTCGAGGTAGCGCTTGCCGTGCACGTCGTAGATATAGGAGCCCTCACCCCTCACGATCATCGGCACCTCGGCGCCCTCATACGAGCTGTGCCGGGTGAAGTGCATCCACAGGTTGTCCTGCGCGGCCTTCATGAGTGAGGTCACGTCGGTGTTTTCAGGGTGCTTCATCACGATCTTCCCTCGTTTAGCTGAGCTCTCAACAGTCTGCCTGCCAGAACCGCTCTTGCCAAGTGAAAACGTGGTATTGAAGTGTTTGGAGCGTCGAAATCCGCAAAACATATATGCAACAACGACGAAATCCGTCATCGGGCGATGGTGGCTGACAACGGCGCCCGAATCTTACCCAACCCCCTGTTCCACTTGGCGGAACCCTGGCGCGCCGACGCCACGTGCGAGCGCCTCCGCGTCGGCGGCTGTGATCCAATAGGTAGGACGGACCAGATATTCAGATGCGAGGGAAAGTCGTGACTCCTGACGAGATCGAGAACGCCGTCACCGCCGGCCTGCCCCAGGCGATCGCGGACCTCAAGAGGCTCGTCGCCATCCCCTCCGTGGCCTTCCCCGGCCACCCGGAGGAGCCCGTGCACGCGGCCGCCGCGCTGACCGAGGAACTACTGCGGAGCACCGGCCTGCCCCGCGTCCAGCAGATCCCCGTCGAGGGGAGCTTCCCCGCCGTCTACGCCGAGGCCCCCGCTCCGCCCGGCGCGCCGACCGTCCTGTTGTACGCGCACTACGACGTGCAGCCCACGGGTGACCTCGCGCTCTGGCGCACCCCGCCCTTCGAGCCGACGGAGATCGATGGCGCGATCCACGGTCGCGGCGCGGCCGATGACAAGTCGGGTGTCATCTCCCATGTCGCGGCGCTCCGCACCTTCCAGGGCCGCTTCCCGGTCGGCGTCAAGGTCATCATCGAGGGCCAGGAGGAGTACGCCGGCGAGCGCCTGGAGTCCTTCGTCGAGCGCAACCCCGAACTGTTCCGCGCCGACGCGATCGTGGTCGCCGACACCGGTAACCCACGGGTGGGCGATCCGTCGGTGACGACCTCGCTGCGCGGTATGGGCGCCTTCACCATCGAGGTGCGCACCCTCAAGGAGTCGTTGCACAGCGGCTCGTTCGGCGGCGCCGCCCCGGATGCCCTCGCGGCGCTGATCCGGATGCTCGCCGCCCTGCACGACGACCACGGCGACATCCGCGTCCCCGGCCTGCCACGCGGCAGCTTCCTCGGCTCCGGCCCGTCGGAGGAGGACTTCCGGTCCACCGCGGGCGTGCTCGACGGCGTCTCCACCATCGGCTCGGGCTCGCTGGCCGACCGCCTGTGGGCCTCGTACGCGATCACGGTCACCGGCCTGGACGTGCCGCCGGTCTCCGGCGCCGTCAACGCGGTCCAGGCTGTCGCCAGGGCCCGGGTGACGGTACGGGTGCCCCCGGCCGGCGACCCGAAGACGACGATCGAGGCGGTCGTCGACTTCCTGCGGCAGGTCGCTCCCTGGGGCGTCCAGGTGGACGTCGGCGACTACACCATGGGCTCCGGCTACCTCGCCGACACCGGTGGCGCGGCCCGCTCCGCACTGAACCGGGCCATGGAACGCGCCTTCGGCCGCCCGCCGCGCGACGTCGGCGCCGGTGGCTCGATCCCGCTCGTCTCCACCTTCGCCAGGCAGTTCCCCGCCGCCGCGATCCTGCTCTTCGGCGCCGAGGACGACGACGCGGCGATCCACGCCCCCAACGAGCGGGTGAACATCGAGGAACTCCGCCGCACCGCCACCGCCGAGGCGCTCTTCCTCCAGGAGTACGGCTCCGCGACGGCCTGATCGCCCACGGCCCCGGCACGGGTGCGTGCCGGGGACCCGGTGCTTTCCGGTAGCGCCCCCGTCCGGCGAAAAATCGCCATTGGTCGTACGATCACCTCGTGGTCTACTCCCCCGCAAGACCCCGCCGGCGTGTCCTGCCGTACCTGCTCGCCGTGGTGCTCGCCATCGCTCTGATCGCCGGGCTGCGCTGGTACTTCAGCGGTGGCCCGGGGGACGAGCCGAACGGGCCCAGCGCCTGTTCCGGCGAGTCGACGCAGATCAGGGTGGCGTCCTCGCAGGACAAGATCTGGATCCTGCGCGAGGTCGCGAAGGACTACAGCGGCCGTACCGTGGCCGGGCGCTGCGCCGACGTGGTCATCGACGAGGCCAACTCCGGCACCGCGATGCGGGCGCTGGCCAAGGGGTGGGACGAGAAGACCGACGGCAGCCGGCCGGACGTCTGGTCCCCCGCCGCGTCGGCGTGGGTGACGCTGCTGCGCCAACAGGCCTCCAACACCGACGGCACCGTACCCGTCGCCGACGGCAAACCGAGCCCGATCGTCACCGCGCCCCTGGTCTTCGCGATGCCCAAGCCGATGGCCCAGGCGCTGGGCTGGCCCGGCAAGGCGATCGGCTGGTCGGAGCTGGCCGAACTGGCGGCCGCCCCGCAGGGGTGGGCGAAGTACGGCCACCCCGAGTGGGGCCGGTTCAAGCTGGGCAAGACCAACCCCAACTTCTCCACCAGCGGCCTGAACGCCACCATCGGCGCCTACTTCGCCGCCACCGGCACCACCTCGGACCTGACGGCCCGTGACGTGGCCGACCCGAAGACCCGGCGCTTCGTCCAGGGGGTGGAGCAGTCGATCGTGCACTACGGCGACATCTCCATGACGTTCCTGGGCAACCTGCTGCGCGCGGACGACCGGGGCGAGTCGATGGCCTACATCTCCGCGATCACCGTCGAGGAGAACTCGGTCACCGACTACAACCGGGGCAACCCCTCGGGCAACCCGGCCACCCTGGGCCGGCACGCCCCGCCGCGCACCCCGCTGGTAGCGGTCAACCCCAAGGAGGGCACGCTCTACTCCGACCACCCCTACGTGCCGCTGACCTGGATGGACGCGGCCAAGAAGGCGGTCGCCGACGGCTTTTTGACCTACCTGCACAGCCCCGAGGCGCAGGCGAAGTTCCAGGCGTACGGCTACCGCTCCTTCGAGGGCAGGCCCGGCCCGCAGGCCACCGAGCAGAACGGCGTCATCCCCGACGCCAAGATCACCACGCTGAGCCCACCCACCCCTGTCGTCCTGGACAAGGTCCTGCAGAGCTGGTCGGAGCTGCGCAAGAGGGCCAACGTGCTGATCGTGGTGGACAAGTCCGGCTCGATGGAGGAGGAGGCGTCCGGCACCGGCGAGACCCGCCTGGAACTGGCCAAGAAGGCGGCGATCAACGCGCTGCCCCAGTTCCGGGGGGATGACAAGGTCGGCCTGTGGGCCTTCTCCACCGCGCAGGACGGCGAGAAGGACTATCTGGAACTGGTCCCGATCGACAGGGTGTCGAGGATCGGTGGCGCTCTCCGCGACCAGTTGAACGGGCTGACCGCCGGGGGTGGAACCGGGCTGTACGACACCACGCTGGCGGCCGTCGAACGGATGCGCGGTGCCAAGGACGAGGGGGCGATCAACGCGGTGGTCTTCCTCACCGACGGCAAGAACGAGAAGAACGGCGGCAGTGATCTGGACAACCTGCTCGGCAGGCTCAACCCGGAGGTGCGGCTGTTCACCATCGGATACGGCGAGGGCGCGGATCAGGGGGTGCTCAAGCGGATCGCCGAGGCCACCGACGGGGCCGCCTACGACTCGTCCCGGGCGGACACCATCGACCAGGTCTTCACCAGCGTGATCTCCAACTTCTGACCGCTACGACTTCTCGAAGACCTCTGGGCGTGGAGACCTCCGGGCGTGGAGAACGAAGACTTTTGACCGTGGAGAACTCCGAAGGCGGTTCATTCGTCGGACAAGTACAGATATCCCCCGGGAGGCAGGGTTGTACCAGCAGCCGCAGCGACGGCGTAGGAACTTCGCCCCGTTCATCGTCGCGATCATTCTCGCCGGAGCTCTGATCGTCGCCCTGCGGATCTTCGTCGGCGCGAACGAACCCGGAGGGTCGGGCGCGTCGGAGGCCGGCGAGCAGCCCAAGGCGTGCGACGACGGCGTCACCCTGACCGTCGCCGCCTCGTCGGAGAAGGCCGAGTTGCTCAGGAAGATCGCCTCCGGCTACAGCGGCAGGACCGTGGAAGGGCGCTGCGCCGACGTCGTCATCGAGACCAAGGCGAGCGGCGGCGCGCTGCAGGCCCTGGCCAGGGGCTGGGACGAGCGGCAGGACGGCCCCCGACCCGACGTGTGGTCACCCGCCAGCAGCGGCTGGGTCACCCTGCTCCAGCAGCGCGTCGCGGGAAAGGACGCCGGCTCCCTGGTCGCCGCCGAGAACCCGTCGATCGCCAAGACGCCCCTGGTCGTGGCGATGCCCATGCCGATGGCCCAGGCGCTGGGCTGGCCGGGCAAGAAGCTCGGCTGGTCGGACCTGCTCGCCGTGTCGGCCGGGTCGTGGGCGAAGTACGGCCACCCCGAGTGGGGCCGGTTCAAGCTGGGCAAGACCAACCCCAACTTCTCCACCAGCGGCCTGAACGCCACGGTCGGCGCCTACTTCGCGGCGACCGGCCTGTCCGGCGACCTGTCGGAGAAGAACGTGGCCGACGCCAAGACCAGGGACTTCGTACGGGACGTGGAGCGTTCGATCGTGCACTACGGCGACACGACGCTGACGTTCCTGTCCAACCTCCAGCGGGCCGACGACGCGGGCGCGGGCCTGAGCTACATCTCCGCGGTGGCGGTGGAGGAGAAGTCGGTCTGGGACTACAACCAGGGCAACCCGACCGGTGACCCAGCGACGCTGGGCAAGCACGCCAAGCCCAAGGTGCCGCTGGTGGCGATCTATCCCAAGGAGGGCACGCTCTACTCCGACAACCCGTACGCGGTGCTGACCGCCTCGTGGGTCGACGACGCCAAGCGGGCGGTGGCGGCCGACTTCCTGGCGCACCTGCAGGCCCCCGAGCAGCAGGCGCGGTTCGCCGAGTTCGCCTTCCGCTCCTACGACGGCAAGGCGGGCAAGCTGATCACCCAGGCGAACGGGCTGCTGCCCGCCGAGCCGAAGACGACCCTCAGCCCGCCCGCGCCGAACGTGCTCGACAAGGTGCTCACCAGCTGGGCCGACCTGCGCAAGCCCGCGAACGTCCTCATGGTCATCGACGTCTCCGGCTCGATGGGCGCCACCGTGCCCGGCACCGGCAAGAGCAAGCTCGACCTGGCCAAGCAGGCCGCGATCAACGCGCTGCCCCAGTTCGCCTCGCACGACAAGGTCGGGCTGTGGATGTTCTCCACCAAGCGTGACGGCGACAAGGACCACCTGGAGCTGGCCTCGCTCTCCGCCGTCGACGACGCCCAGCGCAAGAAGCTGCGCGCCAGGCTTGAGGGCCTGACCCCCGACGGCGGCACCGGCCTGTACGACACCGCCCTCGCCGCCCACGAGCGGGTACGGAAGCTGCGGAGCGGTGACGCGATCAACGCGGTGGTCTTCCTGACCGACGGCAAGAACGAGGACCCCGACAGCCTCTCCCTGGAGAACCTGCTGCCTGAACTGCGCACCGAACCCGGCCAGGAGACGGTACGGATGTTCACCATCGCCTACGGCCAGGACGCCGACCTCGACGTGCTGCGCAAGATCTCCGAGGCGACCAGCGCCGCCGCGTACGACTCTCGCAAACCTGGAAGTATCGACCAGGTGTTCACCGCAGTGGTATCCAACTTCTGATGGCACGCTTCGTCGACGAACTCAAGGACCCATGGGGCCTGCTGCTGGCCGCGACCGCCGGCGGCGCCGCGTGGGCCGTCAGCGTGCACCCGGTCGCCGCCGGATTCGTCGGCGTCGTCGTCTGGCTGGCCAAGGCCGGGATCTCGGCGTTACCGGAGCGCGGGAGCCGCGACCGGCCCGCCGTCACCCCCGGCAGCCAGGAGGAGTACTGGCTGAGACGGGCGGGATCCGCCGCCTACGGCTTCGCCGAGCTGAGCGCCTCGATGGGGCAGGGCCCGCTGGCCGAGCGGATCGCGCTGATGCGCCCCCAGGTGGACGACTCGACGGCCACCCTGGAGCGGCTGGCCGAGCAGGCCTCGCTCACCGGCACCGCGCTGGCCAGGTTCGACCTCGACAAGCTCGGCCACGAGCAGGCCCGGCTGACCCGAGCCCGCGCGGAGGCCAGGAAGGACCTGGTCGCGGACCTCGACCGCGCCCTCGCCTCGCTGGCCTCCCAGCGGGCCGTGGTCGACCGGCTCGCCTCGGCCCGCGAGCAGGTGCTCGCCCGGATGGAGTCGAGCGCCATCAGCATCGAGGAGCTCCTCGCCCGCGTGGTGGAGCTGTCGGCGGTGTCGGCGAACGGCCGGCTGGAGCCGACCCGGGTGCTGGACGAGCTCGCCGACGCCCTCGAAGGAGTCCGCCAGGGCCTCCACGAAACCGAGCAGATCACGCGCGACGCGCTGGATCGATAAGGAGCCCCCCATGTTCAAGGTCATCCGTAGGGCCTGGCGTTACCTGGTCTTCGCCCTCTCCGGACGGCTGGACGAGCTGTCCGACCCCCGCGTCCAGATCGAGCAGGCCATCGCGGAGGCCAAGGAGCAGCACCAGCGGCTGAGCCAGCAGGCCGCCTCGGTCATCGGCAACGAGCGCGAGATGGAGATGAAGCTCGCCCGCTCGATGGAGGAGACCGGGAAGCTCCAGGCCAACGCCCGCCAGGCCCTCCTGCTGGCCGAACAGGCGCGGGCCGCGGGCGACGAGCGCAAGGCCCTGTCGTACGAGGACTCGGCCCGCGCCTTCGCCTCCCGCCTGGTGGCGGCCGAGGCCGCGCAGCAGGAGTCGCAGCTGACGTACGAGCGGGCCAGGCAGTTCTCCGCCCAGGCGCGCGCCGCGGTCGAGAACAACGCGATGGCCCTGCAGAAGAAGATCGCCGAGCGGATGCGGCTGCTCTCCCAGCTCGACCAGGCCAAGGTCCAGGAGGAGCTCAACAAGGCCATGGGTGATCTGTCCGGGCTCACCCCCGCCGGTGAGACGCCCACCCTGGACCAGGTCCGCGACAAGATCGAGAAGCGCTACGCCCGCGCACTCGGCGAGGCCGAGCTGACCTCGGGCTCCGTCGAGGCCCGCATGATCGAGGTCGAGCGCGCCGCCATCGACGTCGAGGGCGCGGCCCGCCTGGAGGCCATCAGGGAGAGCCTGAACACCGACAGGAAGCCCGAGATCGGGAAGTAGACGGACACTCCCAGGTGACAGTCACGGACACGCTCGGGGGCACTCTAGCCGGACCGGCCTCGCGACGAACGTACGATCAGGGCGGGGGTGCCCGCTCGACGGAGTCACGATCGCGGACCTGCTCCCGGCGTGGTTCAGCGAACGGGCAGGTCGTAGACGCGCCGCACGCTGGTGGGGGCGGCGCTGAGGTCGGCCCCGTAGATGTGCAGCGAGACGGCCGTCTCGTCCCCCGTGTTGTGGACGCGGTGGATGTCGCCGGGCGGGGCGAAACCGCTGACCTCTCCGGTCCGGTTGGCGGTCCTGCCGATCTCGGTCAGGTGGTCGCCGTGGTCGCGGTAGAGGGTCTCGTACTCGACACCCCGCAGCACGCCGAACACGCACCAGGCGATGTGGTCGTGGATCGCGGTCTGCTGACCGGGCCGCCAGACCACGGCCACGATCGAGAAGCTCTCCTCGGCGTGGAGGGTGTGGCCGACGTAGCCGTCGGGGTCGCCGAGACGCTCCTCCTCGGTGAGAATCTCGGGGGACGGCAGCCGTTCACGCAGCAGGTCGGCCACCGCGAAGGCGGTCGCCCGGGGGTCGGCGGACGGATCGACGAGTGCCCTGACCCCCTCGACGATCTCGGCCAGGCCCGGACGGGTGCGCGTCAACGTCTTCATGGCCCCAGGATGCGCTTGGGGGATACATAACGTCTAATGCCCATTTTCCCGTTCATTCATCGATAAAGTTAATACATGCTCGATATCGTGCGGCTTCGTGTCCTCGCCGCGGTGGCCCGGCACGGCTCGGTGACCGCGGCGGCCAGGGAACTGCACTACTCCCAGCCCTCGGTCAGCCACCACCTCGCGAAGCTCGAAGCCGAGACCGGGGCCAAGCTGATCCAGCGGGTCGGCCGGGGCATCCGGCTGACCGAGGCGGGCCGTCTGCTGGCCGAGCGGGCCACCGAGATCATCGGCCGCCTCGACTCCGCGGCCGCCGAGTTGTCGGCGCACGTGGGCCTGCGCGCCGGGCGGGTCAGGCTGGCCGCCTTCCCCTCCGCCCTGGGCACGTTCGTGCCGCAGGCCGCCGCCGCCCTCGCCAGGGAGCACCCCGGCCTGGAGCTGCGACTGACCGAGACCGAGCCTCCTGACGCGCTGCGCATGCTCCGGGCGGGCTACGTGGACGTGGCGGTCATCTTCCGCTTCGAAGGCACCGACCCCGAGGAGGACGGGATCCGCCTGCTGCACCTGCTGGACGACACCAGCTACCTGGTCACCTCCGGCCAGAGCGACGGCAGTGGCGATCTGGCCTCGCACCGCGACTCCCGGTGGATCGGCGGCTGCGACCGGTGCCGCAGCCACCTGCTGGAACTGTGCGCCAGGGCGGGCTTCGAGCCGGAGATCGCCTTCACGACCGACGACGCCGTCGCGGTCCAGGCCCTGGTCGCCGCCGGGATCGGGGTGACCGCCCTGCCGAGGCTCGCCCTGCAGGCCCACCGGCACCCGGGGGTCACCGTGATCGAACTGCCCGGCTCGACCCGCCGCGTCTACGCCGCCACCTACGGCGAGCCCCCCGACCCGCCGGCCACCGCCGCCCTGCTGGCCACCCTGACCTCGGTGACCCGCCCGTAGGGAGACCGACCTGGTGGGGGCCCGCCTCCGCGGCATCGGCACCCGGCGGAAACCCGTTGGTCACCGGGCATCGGGCGAGCCTAGGATCTCGACATGCCTGATCTGACAATGGTCGCCCTCTTTGTGGCGGCTACCCTCGCCCTGCTGCTCGTGCCGGGGCCCGCGGTGCTCTATATCGTGACCCGCAGCATCGCCCAGGGCCGGAGCGCCGGGCTGGTGTCGGTGCTGGGGATCCACCTCGGTTCCCTGGTCCACGTGGCCGCCGCGGCCCTGGGCATCAGCGCCCTGCTGGCCGCCTCGGCGACCGCGTTCGCGGTGGTCAAGTATCTGGGCGTGGCCTACCTGGTCTGGCTGGGCGTCCGCAAGCTGATGACCCGTCCCGACCCGGACGGGGTGGCCGAGCCGCCGGTCGCGACGAGAAGCAGGATCTTCTGGGAGGGCTTCGTGGTCAACGTGCTCAACCCGAAGACCGCGATCTTCTTCCTCGCCTTCCTCCCCCAGTTCACCGATCCGGCCGCCGGCCCGATCGCCCCGCAGATCGTGCTCCTCGGCCTGATCTGGATCGCCCTCGGCATGGCCAGTGACGGTGCCTACGCCCTGCTCTCCTCGGCCATGGCCGGTCGCCTGCGCCGCTCGGCCCGCGCCCGCCGCCGCCTCGACGTCACCAGCGGCCTGGTCTACCTCGGCCTGGGCGCCGTGGCCGCGTTCACCGGCGAGAGCGCCGCGGCAAAGGCCTGAGCCCTCGTCCCGCCCTCCAGGGGGCGGGAGACTCAGCGGAAGCGGTAGGTCGTGGTGGAGGTGAACTCCTCGCCGGGGCGCAGGACCGTGGAGGGGAAGTGGTCCTGGTTGGGCGAGTCGGGGAAGTGCTGGGTCTCCAGGCAGAGGCCGGCGTGCCTGCCGTACGCGGTGGCGATGCCGTCCAGCATGTTGCCGGAGTAGAACTGCACGCCGGGCTCGGTGGTGGAGACCTCCATGACGCGCCCGCTGACCGGTTCGCCGACCTCGATGCCGCCGCGCAGCACGTAGCAGTGGTCGTAGCCACCCCCCAGCAGCGGATCGTCGATCCTGTCGCCGATCTCCCGCGGGGTCGTGAAGTCGAACGGGGTACCCGCCACCGGGGCCAGCTCACCGGTCGGAATCTTGGTGGAGTCGACGGGGAGATAGCGGTCGGCGTCGATCCGGATCACGTGCTTGAGGATGTCGCCGCCCCCGGCGAGGTTGAAGTAGGAGTGGTTGGTCAGGTTCAGCACCGTCGGCGCGTCGGTGAACGCGCGGTAGTCCAGCCTTAGCGCGTCCTCGGTCAGCGTGTAGGTGAGCGAGACGGTCAGCATGCCCGGATAGCCCTCCTCACCGTTGAGGCTGACATATTCCAGCGTGATGGCCGAGGTGGAGACCTCGGTCACCCGCCACACCCGGTTGGAGAAGCCGCCGGGGCCGCCGTGCAGGCTGTTGGGGTCGTTGTTGACCGGCAGTTCGTGGTCACGGCCGTCGAGGGTGAAACGCCCGTTCGCGATGCGGTTTCCGTACCGGCCGACCACGGCGCCGAAGTAGCGGCTGCGCGTCAGGTAGTCGTCGAGACCGGTGTAGCCGAGGACCATGTCGACGCCGTGGACCTCCAGCGACTGCAGGATCGCCCCGTAGCTGAGGATCGAGGCGCGCATCTGCCCGTTCGACAGCACGTGCCGCTCGACGTGCTCCCCCGTCGGGGTGATTCCGAAGTTCATCAAAAAACCTCCAGCGTGGAGACCTGGAGCCTCAGCCCCGGGGGAAAAGCGCGGCACGGTCTGTGGATTCGCGGACGACCAGGTGGGTGTCGAGAGTCGCCAGGGTGGGGGTGGCGCCCTCGTCGAAGGACTGCAGCAGCAGGTCCACCGCCATCCGCCCGGCGGCGGCCGTGGGCATGGCCACGCTGGTCAGCTTGGGCCGGTTCAGCCGCCCGGCCACTATGTCGTCGACGCCGACCACGCTGATGTCATCGGGGACGCGCACGCCCCGTTCGTACAGCCCCTCGATGAGCCCGATGGCCACCAGGTCGTTGTAGGCGAGCACGCCGGTCACGCCCGAGGCGATCACCTCCTCGGCGACGGCGAGGCCGCCCCGCTCGGTGGGCGCGTTCGGGCCGAGGATCACCAGCTCGACGCCGTCCATCGCGGTCGCCGCGGCACGCATCTCACCGCTGGTCCACGAGCCGCTCGGCCCGGACAGCAGGGCGATCCTGCGGTGGCCGAGCCCGGTCAGGTGCTCGATGGCGAGGCGGGCGCCCTGGCCCACGTCCATCAGTATCGTCGGCATGCCCTTCACCCTCCGGTTGACCACCACGAACGGCACCTCGGCGTGGAGACGCTCTATGACCCGGTTGGAGAGCCGCGGGCTGCAGAGCAGGACCCCGTCCACCTGCTTGGCGAGGGTCTGGATCAGCTCCTCCTCGACCTGCGGATCCTCATCGGTGTCGGCGACGAACACGTGGTAGTCGCGGGCTCTGGCCTGCGCCTGGGCGGCCTTGATCAGCGGCGGGAAGAACGGGTTGGAGATATCTGCGACGATGAGGCCGATGTTGTGGGTCCTGCCGGTGGTGAGTGCCCGTGCGGCGCGGTTGGGCCGGTAGCCGAGGTCCTCGGCGACGGCGAGCACGCGGTTGCGGGTCTCGGCGTTCACCAGGTGCGGCGCCGAGAAAGTGCGGGACACCGTCGAGACGTGCACTCCCGACGCCCGCGCCACATCTCTGATCGTCGCTGCCACCGCACTCCTCCGTCATGGCCCTTCACCGGCCCCTGAGCACATTAGTGCAAGCGGTTGCGTAACTGTCAACGCCGGAACCGGACCGGGATCGAGCCTCGCAGCAGGGCACCCGGGGCCATGAAAGTTGCAAATAACGAAAAATCCGCAGATAAGCGGTGGTTTACAAAATTGGGCCCTTGACGTTGCCGGGATATGTCCGCCATGTTTCATGCAACCGGTTGCAGCCCCTGACGCCGACTCGGAAGGAGTTGCCGGCGATGGCAATCACCACGGCGAATCCCCGGATACGCCGCCGCCTGGGCCGCGCGGCCAGGACCCCCTACCTGCTGATCGCCCCCGCGGTGATCGCGATGCTCGGCTTCCTCGTCTACCCGATGGCCAGCGTCGTCTACTACAGCCTGCAGACCTACAACGTCACCAAACCCTGGGACAACGGCTTCGCCGGCCTCGACAACTTCCGCAGGCTGCTGTTCGAGGACCCGCTGTTCTGGCAGAGCCTCGGCTTCAGCCTCAAGTGGGTCGGCGTCGAGGTGTTCCTGCAACTGGTGTTCGGGCTGGTCCTGGCGCTGATCGTGAACGAGACCTTCGTCGGCCGTGGCCTGGCCCGGGCGACCGTGTTCTCCCCGTGGGCGGTCTCCGGGGTGCTGACCACCGGCATCTGGATCCTGCTCTACAACCCGACGACCGGCGTCTCCCGCTACCTCGCCGACCTCGGCCTCATGCAGTACGGCGCCGCGCCGCTGGCCAACCCCGACACCGTCTTCTGGGCGGCCGTGCTCGCCGAGCTCTGGCGCGGAGTGCCGTTCTTCGCGATCCTGCTCCTGGCCGACCTGCAGAGCATCTCCAAAGAGCTCTACGAGGCGGCCTCGGTGGACGGCGCCTCACGGATGCGGCGGTTCGTCCACATCACGCTGCCGCACCTCAAGGACGCGATCATCCTGTCCACGCTGCTGCGCTGCGTGTGGGAGTTCAACAACGTCGACCTGCTCTACACGCTGACCGGCGGCGGCCCGGCGCACGCGACCACCACACTGCCGCTGTACGTGGCGGCCAAGGCCGTGCAGTCCCACGACTTCGGGTACGGCTCGGCGCTGACCACCGCCGCCTTCCTGATCCTGACCTTCTTCTCGATCGCCTACCTGCGGCTGAGCAAGTTCGGAGCGAAGTCATGACACTCCAGACGGCCGAACGGCCGCGCCTGGCCCCGTCCGCGCTCGCGCCGCGTACCGGCCGCAAGGAGAAGGGGAAGGTCGGCCGGTGGGAGATCTGGGTCCCCCTCGGGCTCTACCTGCTGTTCACACTGGTCCCCTTCTACTGGATGCTGGTCTTCGCGTTCCGGCCCAGGGGATCGACCTCGCTGCTGCCCTGGCCGATCACGTTCGACAACTTCGCGACGGTCTGGAACGACCTGAGCTTCGCGGTCTTCTTCAAGAACAGCCTGATGGTGGGCGTCGCCTCCCTGGTCATGACGACCGTGGTCGCGCTGGCCGGCGGCTACGCCCTGGCCAGGTACGAGTTCCGCGGCCGGAAGCTGTTCATGGTCGGGATGCTCTGCACCCAGTTCATCCCCGGCGCGATGATGCTGATCCCGCTCTTCGAGATCTTCCGGGTCCTCGGCCTGGTCAACTCGCTCTGGAGCCTGGTGATCGCCGAGACGGTCTTCCAGCTGCCGCTCTCCCTCATCCTGATCAGCGGCTTCATCAGGAACGTCCCGGTGGAGCTGGAGCAGGCCGCCTGGGTGGACGGCTGCGGCCGGCTGCGCGGCTTCTTCGCCGTGGTGCTGCCGCTGCTGCGCCCCGCCCTGGTCGCGGTCGGCTCGTTCGCCTTCATCCACAGCTGGAACAACTTCCTGTTCGCGCTGATGTTCGTCAGCGAGCAGGAGAAGTTCACGGTGCCCGTCGGCCTCGCGTACACCCTGGGCGAGTTCAGCGTGGACTTCGGCGCCCTGGCCGCGGGCGGCGTCGTCGCCGCCGTACCGGTGGTGCTGGTCTTCGCGGTGATCCAGCGCTACCTGGTACAGGGCATGTCCGCCGGGGCGGTGAAGGGATGAGTCCCCTGGCGGCGAATCCCCTGTCGACTAAGGAACGGTGAGCGACCAATGACACGAACTCTCGTCACCGGGAGCGCCGGGCGGCTGGGCCGGAGCGTGGTCACCGCGCTGGCCGACGCCGGACACGAGGTGATCGGCGTGGACACCGCGCCGGGCACCCCCTCGGCGGCCGCCACGGTGCTCCCCGCCGACCTGACGGACCTGGGTGAGTCCTTCGAGGTGATGGCCAGGTTCCGGCCGGACGCCGTGGTGCACCTGGCCGCGATCGCCACCCCGTTCAGCAGGACCGACGCCTTCACCTACCGGGTCAACACCCAGCTGGCGTTCAACGTCTGCGAGGCGGCCGCCGGGGTCGGGGTCGAGCGGATCGTGGTCGCCAGCAGCCCCACGGTCATCGGGTACGGCACGGACCGCTGGGTGCCCTCCTACCTGCCGCTCGACGAGGACCATCCGGTCGCGCCGTGGAACGCCTACAGCCTGTCCAAGCTGGTCGCCGAGCAGGTGATGGCCACGTTCGCGCGCAGTTCGAAGGCGAGGTTCGCGGCCGTGCGGCCCTGCTTCGTCGTCGCCCCGGAGGAGTGGGCGGGCGCGCCCACCCAGTCGGGGCACACGATCGCCGAACGGCTGGACCGGCCGGAGATCGCGGGGACGTCGCTGTTCAACTACATCGACGCCCGTGACGCCTCCGACATGGTGCTGACCCTGCTGGACAGGCTGCCCGAACTGCCGAGCGGCGAGGTGTTCTTCGCGGGCGCGGCCGACGCGCTGGCCCGCGAGCCGCTGGCCGAACTCCTCCCCCGCGTCAACCCCGCGACCGCCGGACTCGCGGAGAAACTGACCGGCTCGACGCCTGCCTTCTCCTCGGCCAAGGCCGGGCGACTGCTCGGCTGGCAGGCGAAGCGGAGCTGGCGCACCGAGATTGGAGCCCTGTGATGAACCTCAGCGGAGTGCTGTTCTTTCCCGTCACCCCGTTCCGCGCCGACGGCTCGGTGGCCGGTGACGTACTGGCCGAGCATGTGGGGCGCGGGCTGGAGCACGGTCCCGGCGGGGTCTTCGTGGCCTGCGGAACCGGCGAGTTCTCCGCGCTCTCGGAGGCGGAGCACGCCGAGGCGGTGCGGGTCGCGGCCGAGACCGTGAACGGCCGGGTGCCGGTGCTGGCGGGAGCGGGAGGGCCGATCGGCACCGCGCTCGCCCAGGCCAGGGCAGCCAGGGGCGCGGGCGCCGACGGGCTGCTGCTCATGCCGCCCTACCTGGTGAACGGTACGCGCGAGGGCTACTCGGCGTACGTCTCGGCGGTCGCCGGGGTGCTGCCCACGATCATCTACCAGCGCGGCTCGGTGGTACTGGCCCCCGAGCAGGCGGTCGAGCTGTCCCGGATCCCCGGTGTGATCGGGATCAAGGACGGCGTCGGCGACATCGACCGCATGCAGCGGACGGTGCTGGCGGTGCGGGAGGAACGGCCCGGCTTCCTGTTCTTCAACGGCCTGCCGACGGCCGAGCTGACCATGCCGGCCTACCGCGGCATCGGGGTGGAGCTGTACTCCAGCGCGGTCTTCTGCTTCGCCCCCGAGATCGCCACCGCCTATCTGGGCGGCGACGAGCGGCTGATCAGGGAGTTCTACGCCCCCCTGGTCCGGCTCCGCGACCGGGTTCCCGGTTACGCGGTCTCGCTGGTCAAGGCCGGGGTACGGCACCGCGGCCTGGATGTCGGCGGGGTACGACCGCCGCTGGTCGACCCCTCTGCCGAGCACGTGGCGGAGCTCGCCGGGCTGATCAAGTCCGGCCTGGCCCTGATCGGGCGGTGAGCGGCCGATGACCGCGCGGCCAGTGATCACCTCCCTGGAGACGACGCTGCGGACCGTGGCGCTGCCGCGGCCGTGGGGTGCCGACGTGCCCGCCAACCACGTGGTCGTCGTACGGCTGACGCTGGCCGACGGACGGAGCGGGACCGGGTTCTCCTGGACCCCGCAGATCGGGGCCCGGGCGGTACGGGCCCTGCTGGACGGCGAGATCGGCGAGGCCGTCGTCGGCCTGGAGCCGCACCCGGAGGTCGTCTGGGACCGGCTCTGGCGGCACCTGCGCGAGGCGGGCGGCGGCGGGCTCACCACGATCGCGATGGCCGGGGTCGACCTGGCGCTGTGGGACCTGCGCTGCGGCGAGGAGGGGCTGGTCGACACGCTCGGGCGGCGCCGTGACAGCGTGCCGGTGTACGGCAGCGGCGTGAACCTGCACTACTCGATGGAGGAACTCGTCGCGCAGGCCGGACGGTGGCGGGCCGCGGGCCACCCGGCGGTCAAGGTCAAGGTGGGCCGCGACTCGCTGGCCGAGGACGTGGCGCGGGTCGCCGCGGTCCGCGAGGTGATCGGGCCGGACACGCTGCTCATGGTGGACGCCAACCAGCGCTGGGACCTGCCTCGGGCCCGGCGGGCGATCGCCGCCCTGGCGGAGTACGGACTGCACTGGGTGGAGGAGCCGCTGCCCGCCGACGACGTGACCGGGCAGGCCCGGCTCCGCTCCTGCGTCGAGGTCCCGATCGCCGTGGGAGAGAGCGCCTACTCCGTCTACGACTTCCGGGACCTGCTCCTCGCCGGGGCCTGCGACGTCCTGCAGCCGAACGTGGTGCGGGTCGGCGGGATCACCCCGCTGCTCAGGATCGCCGAGCTGGCCAGGACGTTCGGGGTGCCCGTCTACCCGCACCTGCTGCCGGAGATCTCCGGGCAGCTCGCCCTGGCCCTGCCGCTGCCGTGCATGACCGAGGAGGTCGAGGACGCCTCCTTCGCGGCGCTCGGCCTGATCGAAGAGCCCTACCCGGTCTCGGTGGAGAAGGGCGAGTTGCGCGCCGGAGACCACCGGGGCCTTGGACTGCGATGGAGGTGACCTGATGGAACCGGTTCGCGTGGTGCTGGCCGGGGCGCACGGGCACGGCTGGTGGCACCTGTCGAACGTGCGGCGGCTGACCGAGGCCGGGCTGGTCGAGCTGGTCGGGGTGTGCGACGTGCGGCCGGCCGACGAACTGCCCGCCGGGGTGGAGTTCTCCGGCGACCTGGCCGGGCTGATCGGGCGTACCTCCGCCGAGGTGACGATCCTGTGCACGCCCATCCACACCCACGCGGAGCTGGCGGAGCGGGCACTGCGCGCCGGCTCGCACGTGCTGCTGGAGAAGCCACCCGCCGCGACCTACGCCGACTACGAGCGGATCGCCGCGGTGGTCGCCGAGACCGGGCTCGCCTGCCAGGTGGGGTTCCAGAGCCTGGGCTCGGAGGCGATCCCCGCGATCCGGCGGATGGTCGCCGAGGGAGCGATCGGCCGGGTCACCGGGATCGGTGCCGCGGGCGCGTGGGAGCGCCCCTACACCTACTACAGCCGGGTGCCGTGGGCCGGCAGGCGCGAGGTCGGCGGCGTGCCCGTGGTGGACGGCGCCCTCACCAACCCGCTCGCGCACGCGACCGCGACCGCGCTGGCCATCTCCGGGGCGGAGGTGGGACAGGTCGAGGTCGAGCTCTACCGGGCCAACGCGATCGAGGCGGACGACACCTCATCCGTGCGGATGCGGATGGACGACGGGACCGTGGTGACCGTCGCGGTCTCGCTCTGCGCGGATCGGCGGCACGAGCCGTACCTGATCGTGCACGGCGAGGAGGGACGGATCAGGCTGACCTACACCGAGGACCGGGTCGAGTTCGACGGGACCTCGGCCGTACACCCGAGGACCGATCTGCTGGAGAACCTCGTCGCGCACATCCGCGACGGCGCGGAGCTGCTCGTACCGCTGGAGCGGACCCGGGGTTTCATGCGCGTCCTGGAGGCGGTCCGGCTGGCGCCCGAGCCCACCGCCATACCGGACGTGTTCCAGGAGGTCGGTGCGGAGCGCCGGGTGCTGCCCAGGATCGCCGAGGTGACGGCGTCGAGCGCGGAGCGGCTGGCGCTCTACTCGGAACTGCGGGTGCCCTGGAGCGGGCGCCTCCGCCGTACGGAGGGAGTCACCGCGGGACGGACGGTTCCCGGCCTGGGCGACGGGGCGCGGCAACCGCTCCGGGGCGACGCCTTGCGGCCGGTGCTCGTGGCGCACGGGCGACAGGTCGCCGAGTACGTCGTGGCGCCGGAGCTGCCGCCGACGTCGTCGCCCCGGCCGTACCTGCACCCGGTGCGCACCCTCGGCGGTACGACCGTGACCGAGGTCGCGCCAGAAGACCACGTGCACCACCTGGGAGTGAGCATCGCGATCTCCGACCTGGGCGGGGGCAACTTCTGGGGCGGGCGCACCTACGTCCGCGACGCCGGTCCCACCTGGCTCGGCGACCACGGCACGCAGCGGCATCTCGGATTCTCCTGGCGCGACTCCTCCGGGTTCGGGGAGTCGCTGGCCTGGGAGGGGCCTGACGGCGTCGAGACGGCCCGCGAGGCGCGGAGCGTGCGGGTGGTGGAGCTGGGCGGTTGCTGGGCGCTCGACATGTCGTTCGCGCTGACGAACCTCACCGGCGAGCCGCTGCCCGTCAGGAGTTCGGCCACCAAGGGCCGCGCGGGAGCCGGGTACGGCGGTTTCTTCTGGCGGGCGCCGGGGACGGCCGCCGGCCGCCAGGTCTTCACGGCGGACGCCGAGGGCGAGGACGCGGTGCACGGGTCGACGGCCCCGTGGCTGGCCATGGCCTCGGCGGACTGGACCCTGGTCTTCGTCCAGCGGGACGATCCCTGGTTCGTCCGGGTCGTGGAGTACCCGGGCGCCGGGCCCGCCCTCGCCTGGGACACGCCGCTGCTCATCGAGGGCACCCTGCGGCGAAGGATCGTCACCGTCGTCGCGGACGGGCGGCTGGGCCCCGGCGACGCGGCGGCACTCGCCGCGGAGGTTGCCTGGTGACGGGCCAGGGGCGAGGCGACATCTCACGCGATGTAACCGACCCGGGACAACAGAGCGCCTCGGGCGGAGTTCGGCACCCATACCGTCAAGCAATGTCGGGGGACACGACACAGAGAGGTAGAAGAGCAATGACTTCACGCTCAAAGCGCCTGGCGATCCTGGCCACGGCCTTGACGCTCGGCACCGGGCTTGCCGCGTGCGGCGCGGAGGAGCCGGAGTCCTCCGGCGGGAAGACCACGATCACCTTCTGGGACGACAACGGCGGCCCGGCGCGTACCCCGGTGTGGCAGCACATCATCGCCGAGTTCCAGAAGGCGAACCCGTCCATCGAGGTGAAGTACGTCGGCATCCCGATCGCCCAGACGCAGCAGAAGTATGACACCGCGATCGCCGGAGGCGGCCTGCCCGACGTGGGCGGTGTCTCCACCGCGATGCTGTCGAGCCTGGTGGCGCAGAAGGCGCTGGAGCCGGTGGACGCCCGGATCTCCGGTGGCGCGCTGAACGGCAAGCTGAACGAGCAGGTCGTGAGCACGGTCAAGGGCACCGTGCCCGACGGCAAGACCTACCTGGTTCCGATGTCCACAAATATGGGTGTTTTCTGGTACAGGACCGACTGGTTCAAGGAGGCCGGCCTCAAGACGCCCACGACCTGGAACGACTTCTTCACCGCCACCGGGAAGCTGACCGACACCGCCGGGAACCGCTACGGCTTCACCATCCGCGGCGGGGCGGGCTCGATCGCGCAGATGCTGGAGGTGGTGTACGGCCAGTCCGGCATCACCGAGATCTTCGACGCCTCGGGAAGGTCCACGGTCAACGACCCGAGGAACGTGGCGGCCCTCACGAAGCTGGCCGGGCTGTACAAGAAGGTCACGCCCGAGGCCGACATCAGCAACGACTACACGAAGATGGTCGCCCAGTTCGACGGCGGCAACATCGCGATCATGCAGCACAACCTGGGGTCGTACCAGGACCACGTCAAGACGATCGGCGCGGGCAACGTGGCGGCCATGCCCGTGCCCAAGTCCGACAGCGGCGTCCAGGCGATCCTGTCCAACCCGGTCTCGGGCATCGGCGTGTTCGCCTCCGGCGAGAAGAAGGACGCCGCGTACAAGTTCGCGGAGTTCGCCGCCGCCAAGGAGATGAACAGCTACTGGTCGGAGCAGACCGGCGTGCTCCCGGCCAACACCGACGTCAACGACGAGCCGTGGATCGCGGGGCTGCAGCACATCGCCGCGGCGGTCAAGGTGCTCAACGACCCGGCGACGAAGATCGTGCAGATGCCCTACCACCTGCCGGAGTTCAACGCGATCACCAAGACCGACATGGAGCCGGAGTTCCAGAAGGTCCTGCAGGGTGCCCTGTCCCCCAAGGACTTCCTGGACGCGTTCGCGGCCAAGCTGACGGAGGCCCAGGCGTCGTACAAGCAGCGTAACGGCGGCTGAGCCTGACCATCGGGGGCGGGCGCTCCCATCCCTGACCTGGGCGCGCCCGCCTCCGCCATTCCGGAAGGCTCTCGGGGTTCTCACGGAGCCTCCCCTCCCACCTGACCTGTGGAGGAATCACCATGAAACGAGCCGTCGCGCTCACCACCCTGCTCTCCCTGGCGGTTCTCACCGCCCCGGCCGCGTCCGCCGCCGTCTCGGAGACCCCCACCGCCTCGCCCGCCGGACGGAAGGCGGACCTGGGCCGCCAGACCCTGCCCGCGAACGACGGCTGGGCCGCCGAGGGCACCGGAACCACCGGCGGCGCCGCCGCGCCGGCGTCGAACACGCACACCGTGTCCACCCGGGCCCAGCTGGCCGCCGCGCTCGCCGCACCCTCACCGAAGATCATTTACGTGAAGGGCACCATCGACACCGACAGGACCTGCGCGGACTACGCGACCGGCGGCTACACGCTGGAGGCCTACCTCGCCGCGTACGACCCCGCGGTGTGGGGCAGGGACACCGAGCCCTCGGGCCCGCTGGAGGACGCGCGGGCCGCCTCGGCCGCCAGGCAGACCACCGACATCAAGCTCAAGGTCGGTTCGAACACCACGATCGTCGGCCTCGGCAAGGACGCGCGCATCCGGGGCGTCAACCTGCACATCGACAAGGCGGACAACGTCATCGTCCGCAACATCGACTTCGAGGACACCGCCGACTGCTTCCCGCAGTGGGACCCGACCGACGGCGACGAGGGCAACTGGAACTCCCTCTACGACAACATCTCGGTGACCGGCTCGACGCACGTGTGGGTGGACCACAACACCTTCACCGACGGCGACAACCCGGACTCGAGCCAGCCGCTGTACTTCGGCAGGCCCTACCAGGTTCACGACGGGCAGCTCGACATCACCAACGGCTCCAACTACGTGACGGCCTCCTGGAACCGGTTCGCCGACCATGACAAGACGATGCTGATCGGCTCGACCAACAACCCGGCGACCGACGCGGGCAAGCTGAAGGTCACCGTCCACCACAACCACTTCGACAACACGCTCCAGCGGCTGCCCCGCGTGCGCTTCGGCCAGGTGCACGTCTACAACAACTACTACGAGATCCCGGACGCCTCGACCTTCGTGTACGCCCTCGGCGTGGGCGTGCAGTCGCAGATCTTCGCCGAGAACAACTTCTTCCGGCTGAGCCGGGCCGTGGCTCCGGCGAACCTCCTCTACAACTGGGGCGGCACCTCCCTCACCGCCAGGGGGAACGTGCTCCGCGTCGGCGGGCCCGTCACCCCCCTCGACCTCGTCGCCGCCTACAACGCCGCCCACGACCCCGACTTCGGCACGGACGCGGGCTGGACCCCCACCCTGCACACCGCGATCGAACCGGCCCCGGCGGTGCACAAGTCCGTCTCCCGGCACGCGGGCTCGGGCAAGATCGGCTAGGGCTCCGTACCTGAGCGGAGATCGCGAACGCGCGGTCGAAAACCTGAGCGCGGTGGACCGGTGAGGTGGCCCCCTCAGAAGCCGCCCACCGGACCGAACGGGTCGGCGAGCTACGAGCCGGTCACAGTCGCCCCGCAACATATCGAAAGGTGCCGGACACATACCAAGGTGTCCGGCACCTTTCGACTGGGAGACTCCGTGACACAGCGAGATCGCTTCGAGGCGGCCTATGACGTGTACTACCCGGCGATACATCAGTACGCCGCCCGCCGTACCGGCTCCCCCGACGACGCCGCCGACGTCATCTCCGAGACGTTTCTCACCGCCTGGCGGCGCATCGGCGACGTACCCGAGGGCGAGCGGGCACTGTTGTGGCTCTACGGCATGGCCCGCCGCGTGCCGGCCAACCAGTAACGCGGCACCTCACGCCGGCCCGTACTCGCTGAGCGGCTCCCCCTCTGCACGAAGCGCGCACCGGATCGGCGCTGGAGGGGATGCGAGGCCCTCGCTCCGATCGTGAGTTCAGACCGTTTCGGCGCCGTGGCCGGCGGCGATCACGTCAATGTGGCGGGCGAGTTCGAAGTCCTTGGCTGTGAGGCGGTTTCCGGCGTCGTGAGTAGTGATCACGAATCGGATCCGCTGCCAGGTGATGTGAATATCAGGGTGGTGGCCAACTTCGCGAGCCTTGGCCGCGACGTACATGGCCAGATGTACGCACTCGTGATAGGCGTGCTTGAACGTCCGGGCTATGGCCTGCCCCTCACGCTCCCACCCTGGCAGCTCGGCCAGATGGGCGACGATCTGCTCTTCGGACAACGGCTGAGGGGTCATCGGTATCTCCGCGTCATGCAGTCAGTTGAACTGGCGAATTCCAGGGGTCGTCGCAACACGGTAATCAGTTACTGCGGCGAGAGGCATAAGCGAGACGCTCTCCTGTGTGCGGCTGCTACCGCTGGTCGGCCGGGAGGTCCGGCCGCGGGGTGTGCCTGACCTTGCAGCCGGCCAGCGCCACCAGACCGGTCGGCACCAGCGGAACGAGAATCGCCTCCACCCAGTCGGGCAGGAACGAGGTCATCGACGGGTCGTCGGCGACCGCCCTAAGCCACGGACCTCGCATGCGGCTCCGCGGCCTGCTCGTCCAGCAGGTCGCGGAGCCGTGTCGGGCGAGGCGGGTCCTGCCGTTCGCCGGTGGCCCGCCCACGCAGGGGGCGCAGGCCACCGGGCAGGTCGGACGGGCCGGAGGAGCAGCGGCCGACAGACGACCCGCGCCTAGGAGACCACCCCGTCGACCCGGCGGGGGATGCCGAGGGGGTTGTCGTCGCGCAGCTCGGCTGGGAGCAGCTCGGCCGGCCAGTCCTGGTAGGCGGTGGGGACCAGCCACCTGCGGATCGCGGCGGCGCCGACCGAGGTGTGCGCGGCGGCCGTACTCGCGGGCCAGGGGCCGCCGTGGTGCATGGCCCAGCGGACCGCGACACCGGTCGGCCAGCCGTTCCAGATCAGCCGGCCCGCCTTCCTGAGCAGCACCTCGGCGCTCTCCCGCGCCTCGCCGGGGTCGGTGGCGTGGATCGTGGCGGTCAGCGAGCCGTCCAGCCTCTCCAGTACGGCGGGCAGCTCCGCCGCGTCGCCGTAGACCACGACGACGGAGACCGGGCCGAAGCACTCCTCGGCGATGTCGGGCAGGGCGTCGGCGAACGACGCCAGATCGGTGACGAACACCTGCGGCGCCACCGCGAAGGCCCCCTCGCCCGGCTGCCCCTCGGCCAGCGTGGTGAGCTTGCCGAGCCTGGCCAGCCCGTGCAGGAAGCCGCCCCGGATCCGCTCGGTGAGCATCGGCCCGCCCGCGGTCGCGGAGACCGCCTCGGAGATGGAGGTCAGGAGCTCGGTGTCGTCAGGGACGAAGACCAGTCCGGGGTTGGTGCAGAACTGACCGGTGCCGAGGGTCAGCGAGGCGGCGAACCCCTGGGCGAGCCCTTCGCGGTCGGCCGAGGGCAGCACGACGACGGGGTTGACGCTGCCCAGCTCGCCGTAGAACGGGATGGGTTCCGGGCGCTCGGCGATGAGAGCCTGGACGGCCTTGCCCCCGGGGACGGAGCCGGTGAACCCCACGGCCACCACGGAAGGGTGCGTGGCCAGCCGCTTTCCCGCGTCGAGCCCGCGGACCAGACCCAGGAGTGCCGGATCGGGCAGCGCGCTCTGGATGATCTTCTGCGACAGCTCCGAGGTGCCCGGGTGCCCGTCGTGCGCCTTGACCACCACCGGGCATCCGGCGGCCAGCGCCGAGGCGGTGTCACCGCCCGCGACCGAGAAGGCGAACGGGAAGTTGCTCGCCGCGAAGACACCGGCCACGCCGGGCAGCGGGTGGTTCATCCGTCGCAGGTCGGGGACCGGCGGCTGGGCCGTCGCGTGGTCGATCACCGCCTCCACGTGCCCGCCGTCCCGCAACACCTGGGCGAAGAGCCGGAACTGGCCCGCGGCCCGCCCCACCTCGCCGCGGAGCCGGGTCTCCCCGAGCGCGGTCTCGGCGTCGGCGGCCCGCCAGAGCTCCTCGACGTTCGCCTCCAGCGCCGCCGCGACCGCCTCAAGCACCGGCGCCCGGTCGGCGGAACGCCAGGCGGGTCCCGCCGCGCGGGCGGCTCCGACGACCGCGTCCACCTCGCCGTCCGAGGTCAGCGGGTAGGGGTCCCCGGCGGGCTCGCCGGTCCTGGGGTCAACCGAGTGGATCAACACGAGAGCCTTTCTTCAATGACGCCTGTCACGCCGCGGGGGCGACCCTCTTACGGTAAGCGCTTTCCCTCGTCGGGGCCACCCAACGCGCGACGGCTTCCAAGACATTCAACGGCACCGACCCCAGTACACCGGACATCCCCCGATTCACGGAAGGGTGGCCTTCGACGGGAGGCCGGTATCCGGCTCTCGTACCGCCACGTGACCCTCGCCGCGCTCAGCCGCGCGCCGCCCTGTTGGCCCCGGCACGAGCGGCGACCTCCGCGGCATAGCGCGACAGGCCGTCACCCTCTCGGAGGAAGAGGCGAGGTACGACCAGTTCACACTCCAGCAGGACGGGGGCTCCCAGATCACCCGGCAGCGCGTCGACACGGGCGAAGAGCAGCTCTCCATAATGCTCGGTGAGTGTGTTCACGACGTGGGCCGCCCAGTCCAGCTCCGCGCGCTTCGGTGTGACAGCGACGATCGTTCCTCCGAAGAGTTCGTGGGCGAACCAGCCGTCGTCGGCGACACGTTTGTGGACGGCATGACTGAAACCACCCCCCAGGAAGATGTAGGAGGTTTCTCCGGCGCTGAGGATTCCAGGCAGGAAGGGCTGTACGCCGATGGTGCGCTCGGCGAGCAGTTCCTCGAACAGCAGCTCCGCCTTCCCGTCGTCGGGCAGCAGGTGATGGTCCTCCCCCCGCCGGTCGGCGACCTTTCCAGTGCTCGCCCGGAATGTTCGCCAGGATCGCGAGGAGACGGCGGGCTTCACCACGACGTCCTCCCAGCCCTCGGCTGCCATCACGTCCGTCAGACTGCCGGGAGTGCCGCGCTGGAGCCATCTGGTCGGCACGGTGGCGATGCCCGCGCTTTCCAGCATCGGAATGTAGACGGACTTGTCGTACCCGCTGGGAATCAGTGTGGACGGGTTGACGAGGACCCCGGGGCCGCTGATTTTCTCGATATGGCGGCCAAGCCCGGAGACCCGTTCGGCGAAGTCGTCGTGCTTCTGGAAGCCGCGGCACATTCTAAGGTTGACCAGGTCAAAGCTCGCCCAGTCGGTACTGTCCATATCGTCCAGATGGACAGGGACCGCGGAGACTCCCCGCTCTTCCAGGGCCTCGGCCACCTCTGGGAATTCATCATGGGTCTGCCCCAGATGCACGTAGGCGACTTTCGTTGTGAGGGGCATGCGAACATTCGCCTTTCGTGAATTTCTGACTTGCCTGGCTTCGAATGAAGGGAAACGCGTGAGGAGACTGATCCGTCGTTGACTCAGCGGGGGGCGACGCGGACGGCCACGGCCCGGCGATGACGACGGTCAGCCGATTCGCGCTCATGTGCCGTCACCGCCGACGGGCTATTCCGGGTGCACAGCACCGAGCTTCTCCTGCGACGCGAATCTTTTGCGGTGCCGACGTCGCCGCACGGCGGTGTCCGCGGCGTCGACCGCGTATCCAGCGATGATCAGCAGGGCCAGGGCGTGGGTACGCAATTTCAGCACGAGAGAAAATCGCCGCCACGTGCCGATCGGCAACCTGAGACGTGACTCCCTCGCCTTGCCCAGCCGGATCTCCCGCGGTGAGACGTAGTCGGTCGAGGAGACGTCGACGGTCCTCGTCGGCTCGGCCAGCAAAGCGCGCCAGAGGCGGGGGAAAGGGCGGGTCAGCGATATCTGGCAGTACGTTCCAGCGACCCGCTCGCCGTGCTCGACGCGCCAGCGGGCTCGCTCCGCCAAGCCCGCCTGCATGCGTCCCTGCCAGCGACGAACCGATGCGACGGGAAGCCAGCCCCAAATAGGGGCGTTCGAGTAGAACAGCCGGCGCTCACAGAATTTTCGACTGGCGGCCGTCCTGCGATCCTCAAGGGCGCTGTGGCCACCGGTGGCGCTCAACCAGTGACACCAGCGGGTCCTGGCGGTGCCGTTGGACCAGATCACCAGAAGATCGAGCATGTGGGAGAGCAGGAAGAAGCGCGGATCGGCTATCGCCGGGGTGTACTTCTCGCGGACCATGTTCCGGATAATGAGCCAGTCCTGGTATGTGCTTCTGTTGACTCGCCTTATGTATCGGGTGTCCAGGCGGCCTTCCTTGAGATCCCTTTCGATGATGTTCGCCAAATGCCATGAGGTCTGGCACGACTGGCCGATTCCCTGACTGTAGTACGCGTCGATGATCGAGGAGGCGTCACCCACCATCGCATAGCGCCTCGGGTGTATGAACGTGTCGGTCAAATACTGCACGTTGCGATACGACCGGAACTCGAGCAGCGTCTCCTCGGAGAGAACTCCGTCGAAAACAGGGTAGCGGCGGATTATCTCCCAGAATTTATCGCGGGGAGTCTTTCCCGGCGGCTGGCACCTTTGGTCGTACGTGACCCCCACGCTTACGCGTTGCCCGGAGAGGCGGATGATCCAGATCCAGTATCCTTCACCCCACAGGTGCAGGGTGTACAGATCGCGGCGACTCGAAGCCCCGTCCGGGTCTTGATAGCGCCACAGGGGTTCGAACATCTCCTCTTCGAGCCCGGAGAACTGACCCCAGAGAGCCGTCGTCTGGAAGCCGTCGACGAGTTCTCGTTTCTCTGCGACATGATCGAGGGAACGCGCCAGCACCCGGTTCCGGCCGGAACAGTCAACGACCCACCGAGCGCGCAGTCGACCGCTCGTGTTCGCTGTGGAATCAGCCCACGAGACCGTGTGGAAGGCACCGTCGGATATGCCCGGGTCGGTAATACGCGCACTGTCCTTGAAATCGATTCCAGGATGGTCGCGCACCACCTTCAAAAGCACGTCCTCGGTTTCCGGACGGCAGATCTGCATATCAACGGTCAACGACCGGAACCACTTCTTGTCGTCGGCCATCCGGTAGAGATAGTGGTCCTCGTGGCTCTCCGAAGGATGCGACACGGTGTACTCCGACAGCGGCGCGATCACCCACTCCGCCGGAGAGTCGAATTCCTTCTTTCCCTCCATGCCGTAAGTGAACCAAACACCGAGCTTGGTAAAGCACTCCTCGTTGAGGAAGTCGTCCAGCTCGCCGACGGTCCGCGCGAAACCGGTGGAGACAAGAAACGACTCCCCAACCTTGAAGCTCCGCTTCTGGCGAACCACGTCGTCGACTATCGTCACTCGCAGACCTCGCTTGGCGAGACTCAGAGCGTTGAGCAGTCCGATGATCCCCGCTCCCATGATGACGACATCCGTCGCCTCCGAAAGCTCCTCCGTACCGCCCATATCGCTGTAACAGTCCCTTCAACCCGGCGCATTGACTTGCCGAACCTCCCGCAGGCGCGGCCGCCGGCAATCGCAGGAATCCTCGGCGCAGTCGTCGGACCTCCTACCATGTCGGCCCGACGCCACAAGCACAGCAAGGTCCGCTTGGAAACGGCTTGAAACAGATTGGGAACGGCACGACCAGGGCGGGTCCACCTGTTTGGACTCATGGCACGGGGCGGGATCAAGTCAGCTACAAGCGGGCCCGGCGGCTTCGGGCGGGGCCGCCCGGCTCGGATCCAGGCGCGGGGGCGGCGCTCCCCTCACCGGATGGCCGGCCTCCGGCACCTCATCGACGACGCCGCCCAGACCGTCCGCGACCGGTGTTCCGAGAACCGGGGCTCCTCGTGCGGGACGCCCTTGAGTTCGTGGAAACCCGGTATGCCGGCCACCGGCGGCGTCCCGCCCCACAGACGGGCGGCCGCCTGCTCACCCGTGAAGATCACCGGCCACTGGTCCGCAGTGCGATGTACGGCCTCCCGAACGCCTCCTGGCCGTACTCCCGCCGCACGGCTGCGCCAAAGCGTTCACGGGTGCCGACCCGATACCCGTGTCGGTCTTCGGCAGCTTTCCGTTTCGGGCCCATTGCCACGCGGTTTGGTAGTGCACCCCGTTCCGGCGAGCCCATTCGGACAGCTTCACGTACTGATAATCCCAGACGAAAACTGAGAGACATTGATTATCTCACCAATAACAGAACGCCCCGGATATTCCGTGAATCACGGAAGCTCAGCCTTCCAGCTGGCGATCAGCGTCCGCTTCCCGATCCTTACCTCCACGTTGTCCTCGGCCGCCCCCAGGGCGGCCCGCAGCGTCTTCGCCTCCTGCCCTCGGTAGACCTGGGACACGATCCACCTGTCAGGCGTGGGCAGGGCCGGCGTGGGAACGTCCCTAGGCCAGGTCACCCGCCGTACCGGGTCGGTGTTCTCATCCTGGTACAGCGTCACCTCAATCGGCGCGGTGAGGTCCAGCTCGCCGGTGGTGCGGACTCGGTCGGTCAGCGCCGAGAGGCGCTGGATGGCGGCGAAGATCCGCTCGTCCTCCACCAGCGGCCCCCCCTCCAGCCGGGTCTCGTGGACCCCGCCGCCGGAATCCACCACGGTGACGACGCTGAAAGGCTGGTCGCTCGCCCCTCCGGTACGGTCGATCGTGCCCTCCCGCCACGCCAGGAGCGCGACGAGCTCGGACCTCAGATCACGCAGCTCGGCCGTGGAGAGCCGGACGACGACCAGTTCCCCGTCCCTCAGCGAGACGGCCCGCCCGTCCTCGCCGACGCGCAGCCTGTCACCTCCGACACACGTCATCGGACCGCAGCTCAAGAACCGGATCACGGGGTCGCCCGGTGCCCAGGCCGGCTTGGCGCTCTCGGCGGCCTTGCCGGTCTCGGCGGTCTTACTGGTCTCGGCGGCCTTGCCGGTCTCGGCGGTCTTACTGGTCTCGGAGCAGCCGGCCAGGAGGAGGGCGGCGGCCAACAGGAAGCGGATCACAGCATTGGAACGGACCAGGCGTCCATCCGGTTCACAAGAACGTCGGCCTGTCACAGGCGAGCTGGAACCGGCCCGCTCCGCCCACCTCGTCGTCGCGATCGGTCCCACGCGCTCGCCGGCCGATCCAGCCAACCCTCGCCAGGTGACCGGCCTCCGGCACCTCGTCGACGACGCCGACCGCGACGGGATTCAGAAAGTGGATCGCCCTCAACGAGCCGGCCGGCTCCGACCTCACCGGCGAGAGCGTCAGGACCGTACCCCGCCGTTGACCGGAGTGACTTCCGCTCCCCGGGCGGGGACACCGGGTGAAGACCGTCAGGACCGGGCGGCCTGGGCGGTTTCCCTGGCCCAGCGGTAGTCGGCCTTGCCCGCCGGGGAGCGGACCATCTCGTCGACGAAGGCGAAGGTCCTGGGCACCTTGTAACCGGAGAGCTTCGCCCGGCAGTGCGCGTCGAGGTCCTCCACCGAAGGGGTCGTGCCGGGACGGAGTTCGACCACCGCGGCGACCCGGCTGCCCCAGCGCTCGTCGGGGATGCCGGTGACGACCGCGTCGAAGACCGCCGGGTGCCCCTTGAGCACCGCCTCGACCTCCTCGGGGAACACCTTCTCACCGCCGGTGTTGATGCAGACCGAACCTCGCCCGAAGATCGCGATGGTACCGTCCTCCTCGACCTGGCCCATGTCGCCGGTGAGCAGCCAGCGCACGCCGCCTGAGTCGGTCACGAAGGTCTTGCCGGTCTTGTCGTCGTCCTTGTAGTAGCCGGAGGCGATCCGGCCGCTCCTGGCGACCATGCCCAGCTCACCCCCGCCGGGCTTGACCGGCTCCAGCCTCTCGTTGAGCACGGCCAGGTTGACCGCGACGTTGGCCTGGAAACGCTGGCCCGACTCGGGCGAGGAGCCGGGGATCGCCGAGGCGGTGTATCCGGACTCGCTGGACCCGAAGTTGTCCAGGATCATCCTGCCGGGCAGCAGTTCCGCCAGGCGGTCGCGGAGGGAGCCGGTCAGGATGGCGCCGGTGGAGCTGAGCACGAACAGCGACGACAGGTCGTAGCCGCCGCCCTCGAGCTCGTCGATCAGCGGACGGGCCATCGCGTCGCCGGTGATGTTGATCGTCAGGACCCCCTCCCGCTCGATCGCGCGCAGTACCTCGGCCGCGTCGAACTTGCGGACGTAGACCATGGTTCCGCCCATCCACCAGGTGATGAAGGTGGCCATCTGGGCCGCGCCGTGCATCAGCGGGGCCGCCGCCAGCATGGTGACAGGTCCGGAGGCCACAGCCGCCTCGATCACCTCCTCCGGCGTGGCCCGCGGCTCCCCACCCGGATTGCCGCCGCCGAAGGCGAAGAACAGGTCCTCGACCCGCCACATCACGCCCTTGGGCATGCCGGTCGTGCCACCGGTGTAGATGATGTAGACGTCGTCGCCGGACCGCGCGGGGAACCCCCGCTCCGCTGACCCGGCCGCCAGCGCCTCCTGGTACGGCACCGCCGTCTCGACCCCGGACGGCCCGCCCACCGCGATCAGGTGCCGGAGCCGCGGGACCTGTGGGGCGGTGGCCGCCACCCGGCCGTCGAACTCCACGTCGAACAGGAGCGCCACGATGTCGGAGTCCTGGTAGAGGTAGAGCAGTTCGGCCTCGACGTAACGGTAGTTCACGTTGATCGGCACGGCCCGGATCTTGAGCGCGGCCAGCATCCCCACCAGGTACTCGACGCCGTTGTAGAGGTGGATGCCCACGTGCTGCCCGGCCGAGACGCCCCGGTCGAGCAGATAGTGCGCGAGCCGGTTGGCCTCCGCGTCCAGTTCCGCGTAGGTCCGGCGATCATCGCCGCAGATGGCGGCGGTGCGGTCCCCAACCGCGTCCACGATCCCCTCGAACAGATCTGCGTGGTTGAACTCCATGGGCCCTCCTGGGGGGATCAGGGTCTGTCGCTGCCGACCATCCACATCGCGAAGAACTGGGCGCCTCCCCCGTACGCGTGCCCGAGGGCCCGCCTGGCGCCGTCCACCTGGTGCTCCCCCGCCATCCCCCTGACCTGGAGCGCCGCCTCGGCGAACCGGATCAGCCCGGAGGCGCCGATCGGGTTGCTCGACAGCACGCCGCCCGAGGCGTTCCACGGAATGTCGCCGTCCAGCGCGGTCGCCCCGGACTCGGTGAGCTTCCAGCCCTCCCCCTCGGTGGCGAAACCGAGGTTCTCCAGCCACATCGGCTCGTACCAGGAGAAGGGCACGTACACCTCCGCCACGTCGATCTCCCTGCGCGGGTCGGTGATCCCGGCCTGCCGGTAGACGTCCGCCGCGCAGTCCTTGCCACCCTGCGGGTTCACCGTGTCGCGGCCCGCGCGGAAGATCGGCTCGGAGCGCATCGCGGTGCCGAGGACCCAGGCCGGTGTGCTGTCGGTGAGCTTGTCGGCGGCGGACAGCACCATCGCGCAGGCACCGTCGGAGGACGGGCAGGTGTCGAGATAGCGGATCGGCTCCCAGAGCATCGGGGTCGACTCGACCATCTTCAGGTTGATCCCGGGGATCCTCAGATGGGCATACGGGTTCTTCAGGGCGTTCTGCCGGTCCTTGACGGCCACCAGGTGGCCGATGTGCTCGGGGGCGCCGGAGCGGCGGATGTACTCGCGGATGTGCGGGGCGAAGTAGCCGCCCGCACCGACGACCAGCGAGGCGCTGAACGGCTGGTGGGTGGAGAGCGCCCAGGTCGCGTTGGACTCCGACTGCTTCTCGAAGGCCACCACCAGCACCCGGTCGTGCACGCCGCCCTGGATCAGCGAGGCACCGACCAGCGCGGTGGAGCCGCCGACCGAGCCCGCGGTGTGGACCCGCATCATCGGCTTGCCCGCGGCGCCCAGCGCGTCGGCCAGGTACGCCTCGGGCATCATCACGCCCTCGAACAGGTCGGGCGCCTTACCGATGACCACCGCGTCGATGTCCTTCCAGGTCAGGCCCGCGTCCTGGAGAGCGCGCAGGGCCGCCTCGCGGACCAGGCCGGCGATGGAGACGTCGTGCCGCTTGGTCGTGTAGCGAGTCTGACCGACACCGATGACCGCGCAGGGGTTACTCATGGTCGCTCACCGCTCCTCGCTCACTCCGCGGACCACTTGCTTCGCGGCGCGGCCCACTCCGCTCACTGCGTCGGGTTCGCTCCATTCTCAGGCCTCCATCACGGTGACGAGGTTGTGCTGGAGGCAGGGGCCGCTGGTGGCGTGTCCGAGGGTGCGGCTCGCGGTGCCGTCCAGGATGTGCCGGGCCGCCTCGCCGATCCTGATGAGGCCGGTGGCCATGACCGGGTTGGCCGCGAGGGGGCCGCCGCTCGGGTTGACCCGGGTGCCCTCGGGAAGCTCCAGCGCCCGGCGCAGGATGATCTCCTCGTGGCTGAACTGGGCGTGCAGCTCGGCCACCTCGACGTCACCCTTGCCGACCCCCGCCGCTCGTGCGGCGTCCGCGGCGGAGGCCGACCGGGCGAGATCCCGCATGCCCAGGTAATGGGGTTCTATCCGGTGCGCGATCCCGGTGATCCACGCGGGGCGCTCGCACAGCTCCCTGGCCAGGTCCCCCGCCGCCAGCACCACCGCGGCGGCGCCGTCGGTGATCGGGGCGATGTCGTACGGCCGCAGCGGCTCGACCTCGGCCCCCTCCCCCGCCGGTTCCGGCAGGTCGAGGGCGTAGGGGTTGGCTCTCCCGTCGGCGCGGCTGCGCCGCACGATCTCGTCCAGCTCGGCCCGCTCCGCCCCGGTGGCCGACGCCTGGAGCGCGGCGAAGGAGACCTGGTCCAGGCCGAGGGGGGCCAGGTAGTACGGGTCCAGCTGGAGCGTCATGATCTCCCGCAGGTCCCCCTGGGAGGACTTGCCGAAGCCGTAGACCAGGGCCGAGTCGACGTCGCCGTGCTGCAGCCTGACCCAGGCCTCGTACAGCGCCCAGGCCGCGTCCATCTCGACGTGGCTCTCCGAGATCGGCGGCCAGGCGCCGAGCGCGTCGAGCGCGGAGACGAAGGAGAACGGGGCGCCCGCCAGGTAGTCACACGACCCCGAGCAGGTGAAACCGAACTTCCGCAGCCCCGTGGCGGCCCTGACCGTCTCCAGCGGGGGCAGGATGAGCTCGGACTCGCTCTGTCCCTCGTCGACGGCGCTGTGCCTGGTCTGCGCGAACGCGACGATCGCTATCTCACGCATCTACAGCTCCACGTCCGGCTCGCCGGTGGGGGCGAACCACTTGATGTTCGACATGGACATCGTCCGCTCCTCCTCGGGCACCCACACGGCCCGCACCCGCATGCCCTGGCGCACCTCGTGGGCCGCGATCCCGCCGACCAGGGCGATCATCGGGATGTCGGCGCCGTCGAGCTGGATGTAGGCCGAGACGAACGGCACCTCGGGGGCGCGCGGGTCGGGCAGGTTGTTGATGGCGAAGGTGGTGATCGTGCCGGTGTCGGGGACGACCACCTCCTCGGTGATCGAGACTCCGCACTCGGGGCAGGACAGCCGGTAGGGCACGTAGACCTTGTGGCAGGTGCCGCACCGGCAGCCGATGAAGACGCCCTCGGCGACGCCCTGCAGGAATCGGGCCAGCGCCAGGCCTGGCCGGAGCGAGTACTCGACGCGGACCTCGGAGACGATCCTGGTGACCTCGGGAACGAAGCTCTCGATGTCGGTGATGTGCCCGGTGCGCTCGGCCCGCCAGCGGGGGCGTACCCGCAGCCCGGGGCGCATGGCCTTGACGTCTCCCGCGTCCACCGCGTGCACCAGTGCGGTGTCGGCTCCGTCCAGCCGGATCAGTGCCCAGGCGAACGGCCGGTCCAGCGGGTGGCCCTTCCTCGGGGTGTTCACCCACGCCCAGCTCTCGACGGTCCCGGCCGGCCCGACCTCGACGAACTCCTCGGTGACGGCATCGCCGGTGTCGGGGTCGTACTCCAGCGGCGGCACCAGTGTCCGCCCGGCCGCCGTACGGACCCCGACGACGCGTCCGTCCCGCAACTCGGTGAGAAAGCGTCCGATCACCGGTCCCGTCGTACGCGTGTATCCGCCGGGGAACTCCAGCGCGTGCCGAGCCCGCAGGGTCGTTGGATCGCTAGATGGCACGTTCGTGTCCCTCCCAGTACGGGTCACGTAGCTTGCGTTTGAGGAGCTTGCCGTTGGGCTCGCGGGGCATCTCGCCGATGAAGTCGACGGACTTGGGCCACTTCATCTTCGACAGGCGGCCTCTCAGCGATTCGATGAGCTCGGCGGCCAGCTCGGGCGAGGGCATCACTCCCGGGGCCGGCTCGACCACCGCCTTGATCTGCTCGCCCCACTCCTCGTCGGGGATGCCGAACACGGCCACGTCGCCGACCTTGGGGTGGACCATCAGCTCGTTCTCGATCTCGGCCGGGTAGATGTTGGCCCCACCGGAGATGATCATGTCGGCCTTGCGATCGCAGAGGAAGAGGAAGCCCTCCTCGTTCAGGTAACCGATGTCACCGACGGTGAAGTGGTCCTGCAGCCGGCCGGCCTCGGTCTTCTCCTGGTCGCCCTTGTACTCGAACCTGACGCCCATCATCTTCATGTAGATGGTGCCGGGGGTCCCGGTCGGGACGGGCTCCATGTCCTCGTCCACGATGAGCAGCTCGCTGATCGGCCAGGCGGTGCCGACGGTGCCGGGATGTTTCTTCCAGCCCTCCGGGGTGGCGATGGTGCCGCCGCCCTCGGTCGCCGCGTAGTACTCGTAGATGCAGTCGCCCCACCACTCGAACATGGCCCACTTGACCGGGACCGGGCAGGGGGCCGCGGCGTGGATCATCCATTTGAGGGAGGAGAGGTCGTATCGGGACTTCACCTCGTCGGGGAGCGCGAGCAGGCGCTTGAAGTGGGTGGGGACCATGTGCGAGTTGGTGACGCGGTACCTCTCGCAGAGCCGGAGCGTCTGCTCGGCATCCCACTTGTCCATGTAGACGAGCGTGTGCCCCATCTGCAGGGCCGTCCCGCCGAACTGGGTGACGGCCGTGTGGTAGTTCGGCGAGGTGACCAGGTGGACGTTCTCCTTGCCCGGCGTGATGCCGAACAGGGCGAGCAGGAAGGTCATCAGCTCGGCGGCGTCGTCGGGGTCCATGCCGTTGAGCGGGCGGCGCACGCCCTTGGGCTTGCCCGTGGTACCGGAGGTGTAGTGCATGGTGGCACCCGCCGTACGGTCGGCGGGTGCGGTGTCCGGCTGCCCGTCTGTCAGCTCCGAGGCGGGCCGCACCCCGTCCACCCGGCCGAACGCGAAGACGCGGTCCCCGGCGATGCCCGAGGAGGTCACACCGCGCAGGCCCTCGGTGGCGTGGCGCTCGTCTATGAAGAAGGCCCGCGCCTCGCTGTCCGCCACGATGTAGCCGATCTCGGGACCGGTGAGGTGCCAGTTGATCGGGGTGTAGTACCACCCGGCCTGCAGGGCGGCCAGGTAGAGGACCAGCCCGTCGGAGCCGTTGGGCACGAGCCCGCAGATGCCGTCGCCCGTCTTCAGCCCGAGCTCTCTCAGTCCGTGGACGAGGCGGTTGGCACGGGCGAGGAGGTCACCGGCGCGATGTTCCGTGCCGTCGGGATCAACGGCGGCCACCCACTCGGGGTCCGCCTGCGCCAGTCTCCAGAAACCGAGCGTACCCATCGGAAATCCTCTCTGTCGAAAGGCCCCGGCTCGCCGGAGTGAATCATGTTCTCTTTATGGCGACAAGCCCTGGCAGAACGGGGTAAATAGAACAGGAATCTGTTCTTGTACGCATGGGCAGACTAACCCCAGGAGGCACACCTAGCAAGCGCTTGATAAGCACTCTGACTCCCGGATGGACCTTGACCATTTCACGATGACCCGGCCCCCTGGAAGGCGCCCGGGGAAGACTTCTCACGGCCGGGCGGCCTGGCGGTGCGGACCGCGCCGGATCTAGGATTGCCTACCAAGCGCTTGGTAAAGTAACGGAGGTCTTCCCGTGGAACTTCTGCCGATCAGCACGCCACACTGCCGGATCGAGCGCGACGGTCATGTCGTCGTCGTCACCCTGGACCGGCCCGAGGCGAAGAACGCGCTCTCGTCGGACATGCTGGTCGGCCTGGCCGACGCCTGGGCATACGTCTCCGACGAGCCCGAGGTCCGCGTCGCCGTCCTGACCGGCGCGGACGGGACGTTCTGTGCGGGCGCCGACCTCAAGGCCATGGGCACTCCTTCGCAGGACCCCCGGGTCAGGGAGCGGGCCGCGGCCATCCCCGACTTCCACTGGAAGGGCCTGCTCCGCGATTCGGACGCGCTGCCGACCAAGCCGATCGTCTGCGCGGTCGAGGGGTACGCGGTGGCCGGCGGCACCGAACTGCTGGTCGGCACCGACCTGCGGGTGATCGCCGAGTCCGCCACCCTCGGCCTCTTCGAGGCCCGCCGCGCGCTGTTCCCGATGGGCGGCTCGGCGATCCGGCTCCCGCGCCAGATCCCGTACGCCTTCGCCATGGACATCCTGCTGACCGGCCGTGCCGTCACCGCGCAGGAGGCGCTGAGCATGGGCCTGGTCAACCGTGTCGTCCCCGACGGGCAGGCGCTGGCCGTCGCGCTGGAGATCGCCGCGCAGGTCGCCGAGTGCGGCCCGCTCGCCGTCCAGGCCATCCTGCGCACCTACCGCGAGACCCTGGGCATGCCCGAGGCCGAGGCACTCAAGGTCTCCGACGGCATCGGCTGGCCGGTCATCGGCTCGGCGGACGCCAAGGAGGGCTCCCGCGCCTTCCGCGAGAAGCGCCCGGCCGTCTACCGGGGAGAATGAACCACCCACGGTGCTCGCGGGCCGCCTGAACGGTGAGATCGCCGAGGCGCCGAAAGCCCTCATACGGAAGAGGGGACGCCCGGCGGGCGCCCCCTCTCATCGGTTCATCGCGGATCGCCGCGGCTCGGTTCAGCTGAGCGCGTCGGCCAGGTCGCGAAGAGCCTTGATCAGCGCGGCCTGCGCGCTGTCGGCGGCGTTGAGCTGGTTGGAGACAGCCCTCAGCTGCGCCACGGCGGCGTTCTTCTGCGGACCGTCCTTGAACTTCTCAGCCCGGTCGACGAACTTCTGCACGTTGTCGGCGGTGTTCTTCTTCATCGTGCCGGTACGCAGCGCCTGCGCGTAGTACGCCCGGACGACCTCGAAACTGGGCGCCCACGTGATCTTCGGCTGGGTCTGCGGGTTGAACGTGTCGAAGCGCACCAGGGCCGCGGCGTCGATCTCGGCCTTGTCCAGGTGCGCACTCGGCGTCAGCGCGAGCACGTCGAACCCACGGGCGATCTCGCTGCCGTAGACGTGGCCGTTGTAGTAGTAGCTGGACCAGACACCACCGGTGAGCAGCGAGGTCGCGCTGACCGGACCGCGGTCGAAGAAGGCGATCTCCTTCGGGTTGGCCGAGTCGGTGAAGTCGAAGGCCGAGATGCCGCCCTGGTACCAGGCCTGGACCATGATGTCGCGTCCGGGCACGGGGACGAGCGACCCGTTGTGGGCCACACAGTTCTCCTGGTTGACCTGAGGCACCGGGAGCTTGTAGTAGCTACGGAACTGCATCTTGCCGTCGACGATGTCGAAGATGGCGTTCGCGCCCCACGAGGGCTCGTCGGTCGTCCGGCAGCGCGCACCGGTGCCGCCACCCCACTCGTCGGTGAAGACGATCTTCGTCCCGTCGTTGTTCAGGGTCGCCGAGTGCCAGTAGGCGAAGTTCGGGTCGGTGACCTCGTCCAGCCTGACCGGGTTGGCCGGGTCGGAGATGTCGAGCAGGAGGCCGTTACCGGCGCAGGCCGCCGCGGCCAGGCCGATCTCCGGGTAGGCGGTGATGTCGTGGCAGTGGGTCGTGACCGGCTGCGGCGACCAGGTCGAGCCGGACGGGTGCCGGGGCGCGGGCGGGGTGTTCTGCAGGCCGTTGATCGCACCGGTCTCCCGGTCGGTGAACAGACGGGGCCGGCTCACGATCGCCGCGTTCTGCGGCGCGGCCAGCGGCACCTTGATGATGTCGATCCGCCACTGCGCCGTGTTCGGGTCCGTCGCGGCCCCGTTGACGCAGCCGGCCAGCTCGCTGCCCGAGCGGATGCTGGAGGTGCCCGAGACGTAGACGTAGACGTTGTCCGGGTCGTCCTTGCTGGTCACCAGCGACTGGGTGTGCGATCCACGGCAGGTCTGGACCGCCGCCACCTGCACCGGGTGCTGGACGTCGCTGACGTCGAAGATCCGGACGCCCCGGAACCTGTCGGGGTTGACGGTGCCGCTGGCACCCTGGGTACCGCAGTCGAGCCGTCCGCGCGTCTCCTCGACCGCCATGAACAGCAGGTTGCCGTGGACCGACATGTCACCCTGTCCACCCGGGCAGACCACCGAGGTGGTCAGGGTCGGATTCGCGGGGGTGGAGATGTCATAGATGTTGAAACCGTGGAAGTTACCCACGAAGGCATGGTTGCCGCTGAACGCCATGTCCGAGTTGGCGTACGAAAGATTGCCGACGTTCGTCGGCTGGAAGAACCCCTCCGGCTTGTCCCGGTGCGCCAGGAGCTGCAGACCGGCACTGGCCTCCTGTGCGTCCAGCCATCCAGCACCGAGACCGATCCGCGGATCGACGTCGGCCGCTACGGCCGTGGCGGGCAACATCCCGACCACGACCGCCCCCGTAGCGATCATCACCCCTAGCTTGCTCAACCCGGCACGTCCCCAACGTGCCGCACGGCCCTTACCCATGGGTCGTAGCTCCTTCTCTAATGTCTCCATTGACATGACCCAATGCAGTGCGATACGGGACATAAATGACCCATACCGCACAAGCACCCAAGATCTATGCATCGGCACAAAAACTGTAGGGGAACATCAGAGGATGTGCTATACCCTGCGATATCTATTGATTACGGACTTTCAGCCCAATGAGTCGAAAGCGGATATATATCATGCTCTCGCCATCCCCGCTACGGCGCGTCTTCCCTCTTATGCTTATCGTTACAATTCTCGCGGCGTGCACGTCCGAGGGCTCCGAGCAGACCGCCGAACGCGCCCCCGCGGTCGTGCAGCCGGGCGCCCCCGGGCAGTCAGGCCAGGTGCTCACCGGCGACAAGCTGCCCCAACCCGAGGAGCAGCAGTACACCGAGGCCGACGTACGCTTCATGCAGGGGATGATCCCGCACCACGCGCAGGCCCTGGTGATGGCCGAGCTCGTCTCCACCCGCAGCACGCGCAGGGACCTGTCGCTGCTCGCCGAACGGATCAAGGCGTCACAGCAGGACGAGATCCGGCTGATGCAGGACTGGCTCCGGGCACGCCTCAAGCAGGTGCCGAACGGATCCTCCGGCCACGCGCACGGCGGGATCATGCCCGGGATGCTCACCGAGGCGCAGCTCACCGAACTGGAGAAGGCGAGCGGCGCCGAGTTCGACAAGCTCTTCGTCCAGTTCATGATCCGCCACCACACGGGCGCGCTGAGCATGGTGGAGAAACTCTTCGCCGACGGCGGCGGCCAGGAACCCGAGACCTACCGCTTCGCCACCGACGTCGACGCGGACCAGCGCATCGAGATCGACCGCATGCAACAACTCCTCGCCCAAATGGGCGGCACCCCGCTCGAGTAACCGTTCACCGACCGTCCCGAGGATCGCCGAATGCCGGTGGCTCACTGCACAGCGGAAATAACGGCTACTGAGCGGTTGCTGTATGCGTGGTATTTCCGGATTTCACACCACGGCCGGTGGGTGAGTGAGCACCGACGCGAGCCTCGCCGCCGCAGTGGCGGCAGATGACCATCGCGTCGAGGGGCTCGCCGCAGGAATGCTGCCAGCGGACCGGGGGGTCGTCGGGATGCAGGTGGCGGTCGCCCCACCTCATGAGCGTGATCAGGACGTCGCACAGTTCGACGCCCGCGGGCGTGAGGTGGTACTCGAAGCGTACGGGGTGGTCGCTGTAGCGCTCCCGCCGGACGATCCCGGCCGCCTCCAGCTTGCGCAGCCGGGCGGTGAGGATGTCGCGGGAGGCTCCGGTGTTGAGCACGATGCCGTCGAACCGCCGCACGCCGTGGCTGAGCTCGCGGATCACCAGCAGGCTCCACCGCTCGCCGACCAGGTCCAGGGTGTCGGCGATGGAGCACTCGCGCGGCTGAGCCTCCTTTGGCATGCCGTGCAGTTTAGCCGCCTCGGCCGCCGTTCCCACCGGCCCCGATCGGCTCATCGCTCAGCGCCTTTCGGGTCCGGTGCCGCCGGTCGGCGGGGCGAGGTCACACATCCCGCGGCCGACCCGTCACCAGGCGGAGCTGCCTGGCGGAGCCAAGATGATCCCCGTCAGGACCCCAGGCGTCGATCCGCTCTTCGATCCAGCCGTCGGCGCCCGCCTGATGCGTACGGGCGTGCAGGAGTACCCACGGTGACTCCGCCCGCGCGAGCCCGGCACCCGGCCGTACGGTGAACTCGACGGTGGGAATGGGCAGCATCTCCCGCAGGACCGCGGAGTAGGACGGCGCCAGCCCGTCCATCAGCAGGATCAGGCGATGCGCGTCCGGCGGCTCGGAGTCCTCCACCAGGCGGATCCAGGCGATCAGCTCGGCCTCGGTCCCGCCCGCGTAGGGACGGTCCGGCCCCACGGCACGGATCTCCATGGACGTGGAGATGGCCACGAACTCGGGCGGGATCGTGAAGACCTCGCAGTCCTCCGGTCTCGGCACGGCCGGCGCGGCGGGCGAGACGACCGGCCAGGAGGCGCGACCGGGGGACCCGAACGTCGCCGAGGCGTCGACATGGACGCCCTGCTCCGTCGTCGCCCGGCCCGCGAGCGAGGAGAGCGTACGGCCGGAACGCACCGGCGAGACCTCGACGCGGAACCCTCCGTGGAGGGGGCGGTGGTAGCGCGCCGTACTACTCTGCAACAGCGTGCCCGGCGCCTGCTCCCCCATCGCCGCCGTCAGCAGCGCGAGGGTCAGGCCACCGTGAACACCGCCGAAACCCCACAGGTGCTTTCCCGGATCGACGAGGTCGCCCACCGGCTCGCGCAGCAGGACACCCGGCGCGACGGCACCGTCCATCCGCGTTGGGATCACAAATTCTCCCAGAGGGTTGGATTTTCCAACTAACTCGACCCTGGAGACCGTAACAGCAGTTAGTTTGAAAACACAACTCTCTGGTGATGGGGCAACGGCCGCCATGGTCGGGTCCGTCCGGTAACGGGACACCTCTTTATCGCACGGCTTCGTCCCCGACCCGGCCGATCAGCATCGCCACGCGGACGTGTTCGGTCCCGGGCTGCTCCCGCATCCGGATCGGCCCGCCTCGCGCTGTCGCGCGGGTGGGCCGACCGCCCTTGCGGAACCTGCCCGGCGGACGGATTCCCCGCTGGACGAAGGTCCCCGCGCGGATTCCTCCGGGACCCGGCTGGATAGGCTTCGGCCAAGCCGTTCGCGAGCGGATCGGCCGCGGTCGGGTCGACAGCGATCCGGGAGGTCTCATGGCATACGACGTGGCAGCCGTACGGGCGCATTTCCCCGCCCTCGACGAGGGCGCGGCGCACTTCGACGGGCCGGGAGGCTCGCAGGTTCCCGAGCAGGTGGCGGACGCCGTGGCCGGCACCCTGCGGGCCGCCGTCGCCAACCGCGGCGCCGGAACCGCCGCCGAGCGCCGGGCCGACCGCATCGTGGCCGAGGCACGCCAGGCGATGGCCGACCTGCTCGGCGGTACGCCGACCGGCATCGTGTTCGGCCGGAGCATGACGCAGCTCACCTACGACATGGCCCGCACGCTCGCCAAGGGGTGGCGTCCCGGTGACGAGGTCGTGGTCACCAGGCTGGACCACGACGCGAACATCCGGCCCTGGACGCAGACCGCCGAGGCACACGGGGTCACCGTCCGCTGGGCCGACTTCGATCCGGAGCGCGGCGAGCTGGACGTCACCGCGATCACCGGCCTGCTCACCGAGCGCACCCGGCTGGTGGCCGTCACCGCCGCGTCGAACCTGCTGGGCAGCCGGCCGGACATTCCGGCGATCGCCGAGCGGGTACACGCGGCCGGAGCGCTGCTCTACGTCGACGGCGTGCACCTGACGCCGCACAGCCCGGTCGACCTTCAAGGGCTCGGCGCCGACTTCTACGCCTGCTCGCCGTACAAGTTCCTCGGCCCGCACCTGGGCGTGCTCGCCGCCGACCCCGCGCTGCTGGAGACCCTCCGCCCGGACAAGCTGCTCCCCTCCAGCGACGCGGTGCCGGAACGCTTCGAGCTGGGCACCCTCCCCTACGAGCTGCTCGCCGGTACGACGGCGGCGGTCGACTTCCTCGCCGGTCTCGTACCTGGCGAAGGCCCCCGGCGCGAACGCCTGGCCCGCTCGATGGCCGCGCTGGAACGCCATGAGGAGGCCATGCTCGGACGACTCGACGCGGGCCTCGCCGAGATCGGCGAAGTGACCTCGTACGGCACGGCGTCACGCAGGCGTACCCCCACGACGCTGTTCTCCATCGGCCACGTCAGGCCGGCCGACGCCTACCTGTCCCTGGCCGAACGCGGCGTCAACGCGCCCGCCGGCACCTTCTACGCGCTGGAGTGCTCCCGCCGCCTGGGCCTCGGCGACACCGGCGCGATCCGCGCCGGAATCGCGCCGTACACCGACGAATCCGACGTGAACCGGCTACTGAAGGGCATCCACGAGCTGACCCGACAGGTCTAGTGCTCCAGTGACACTTCGCGATCTTGAGGGGTCGGGCTCACATGGCGACGGCCACCGCGCGATCCTTCGTCGTCGATCGGCTGGGCCCCGGGGGCGTGCTGATCGTGGATGAGACCGGCTTCGTCAAGAAAGGCACCCGGTCGGCGGGGGTACAACGGCAATACAGCGGCACCGCGGGCCGGATCGAGAACTGCCGGATCGGCGTGTTTCTGGCCTATGCCCACACCGCGCCGGGCTGCACGTGATGACAAGGGCACAGCCTTTCGCTCGAGAGCACGGCGGCGGTCTCCGCCTGGCCGCTCCGCGGTTCCCTCTGCCCGGCTGTTGCCAATCACCGGCCTGCCATCGGGTGAATAAATCGGTTGCGGCTCGACAAGTGATCACATAGCTTGCGATCGGCATCGTCGAATCCGTCGTGAGGACACCCGCGTGACCCCGCCCGCTCTCTCCGCCTGACACCTTTCCAAAGCGCTTCGTCACCGACTCCGTCGGTACTACCGGGCTGTCCCGTTCCTGCGTGCCGCAACTGGCGGCTCTGCCGGGACCCCCGGCTCTTCAGCGTTTCAGGCCGTGTGACCACGGCCTTCGTCAGGTCAGAGAGATCATGTCTTCACAACCCCATAGAGATCATTCCGTGCTGTCCTGGACCGTACGGCGGACTCGCCTGCCCCTACTGCGCTTCCACTGCCTGGAGTGCCGCTCGGCGGTGGCCACCGTCGCGGAGGGCAAGTTCCGGGTGAACGCCAACGGCAAGCTTCTCGACGTGTGGCTTCTCGTCCGCTGTGTCTCCTGCGATCAGACCTCGAAGATCACCGTACGCGAGCGAGTCCCGGTTCGCTCCATTGATCCCGTCCAGCTCCACGCGTTCGAAACCAACGATCCGGCGCTCGTCATCCAGACGCTCCTGGACCCGTTGATCTCCCGGCGCAACCGGTTCAGCCTTGACTGGAAGGACGCATGGCGTCTGCATACGTCACCACCGCATCCGCCGGCGGACCCGAGCTGGCCGATCCGGGTGGAGGTCGAGTTCCTTGACCCCGTGCCCATCCGCCCGGAGCGGCTGATCGCCCACGGCCTCGGCATCAGCCGGAGCGAAACCGAACGCCGGATCAAGTCCGATGTCCGCCTCAACCGCACCACGACCGCGAACTTCACTTTTGTCGTCCTTCCCGCCGCTCAGGGCGGGAGCAGGACGGTGTAGCCGCCCGGATCTCGTGCTGAATCCCTGTCTGCCGGTCGTGGCCGACCCGTCCGTCATCGCCCGCGATCTGTTTCCCACAAGTCGGCGAAGCAGATCGCGGGCGATGACCTCCTCTGCCTCGTGTTCGGAAAACAGCCTTTCTCCGCTGACAGCGGAAACAGCTGATTTCCCGAACACATGCTTGTGGCGCATCCGGTGAGAGGCTCCCGCCGCTGCGATAGAGACTGCCGCGAAATCGCTTCACCCGCAGGTCCGGGTTCGATGTCCACAAGCAACGCCCCGCACCGCAAATGACCTGGTCACGCCCCAAGCGGCAGGCGGGTTCGGCCCGGCGGTGCGGGACGGGCCATGGAGGTGACTCGCCACACCATCTGCCGGGTAGGAGCCTCAGAGGCCGACCGTCTCGTCCGTTTCGGGGAAGGATTTCACCATGTCAGTTGAGTTGAACCACACCATCGTGGCGGCCCGCGACAAGAAGGCGTCCGCCGAGTTCCTGGCAGGCGTCCTGGGCCTTGAGGTCGGGGCCCCCTACGGGCCCTTCATCCCCGTGGCGACCGGCAACGGCGTCACCCTGGACTTCGCCGACAGCCACGAGAAAGAGATCACCACCCAGCACTACGCCTTCCTGGTCTCCGAGAAGGAGTTCGACGCCATCTTCGGACGGATCCAGCAGGCCGGCATCACCTACTACGCCGACCCCTTCCACCGGCAGGTCGGGCAGATCAACCACCACGACGGCGGTCGCGGCCTCTACTTCGAGGACCCGAACCACCACAACCTGGAGATCATCACCCGCCCCTACGGCAGCGGTGGATGACGCAGAGGTGGGTGTTCCGGGCGGCGCACAAAAGCCCGAGACCACCGCGCCCGGACAGGCCGGAGGCCTGAGAACACCAGACGGCGACTGAGACGGCCGCCCGGAACATCCACCCACCGGAGCGCGCACCCTCGGCCGGCCATGGCTCATCGCAGCGGAACCGCGCCGATCAGCGCACGTGGACGCGAGAGTCACCGGAGTCCGTTCTACGATGCGAGAGAGAGGTGGAACGCCGCCCCCCGCGCACCATGAGATGGCGCGTGCCGTTCCGCCAAGGCCGGGCAAGTGTCGAGGTCCCTCCGGCCGAACCTCGACAACGGAGAGCAGGAGCAACGGTGCGCACTTCTGACGGCCCGCCGGAGAGCGGCGGGAAACGGAGCGGGATCACCTCCTCCGCGCTCAGTTCCACCGTTCTGCTGTACTGGCTCCTTGGCCTCACCGTGCTTGTCCTGGTGTCCGGCTACCTGAGCGACAGAGAGAGCCGGCTGGCCCCCTTCCTCATCATCCTGCCCGCCTTCGTCGCCGGGGTGGGGACGGTGCGGCAGACCTTCCTCACCGCCGGATGGGTCGTCCTCGTCGTTACCGGCTCGGTGCTCTACCACCCGTTGCAGCCGGCCGCCAATCTGTCATTGATCGTCTTCTCCGTCGTACTCGGGGGGTTGAGCGTCGCGGGAGGCCGGTGGCGGATCCGCAAGAACGAGGAGATCGCCCGGCTGCGCTCGGCGTCGGCGGCCCTGCAGCGGCAGATCCTGCGCCCGCTGCCGTTGCTCACCGACCAGCTCCTGGTCGACGGGCTGTACGAGCCCGCGGAGGAGGACAGCATGGTCGGGGGCGACGTCTACGAGGTCGTGGCCTCGCCGTACGGCAGCCGGGTGCTCATCGCCGATGTCCAGGGCAAGGGCCTGCCCGCCATCGGCACCGCCTTCGCGGTGCTGGGCGCCTTCCGGGAGGCGGCCTTCCGGGAACCGGCTCTCCCCGCGGTGGTGGACGCACTGGAAAATGCCGTGGTGCGGCACAACGCCTTCGCGAAGCAGGCCGGCGAACCCGAACGCTTCGTCACCGCCCTCGTACTGAGCGTCGACAGCGGATACAAGGCCCAGGCCGTCAACTGCGGCCATGTTCCGCTGTACATCCTGTACGGCGAACGGGTCGGCCCGGTTCTCTTCCGTGATCCGGGCGTCCCCCTGGGGCTGGGCTCCCTCACCTCGCAACCACGTGCCGTCGAATGGTTCGACTTCCCTCCCGGTGCGACCCTGCTGCTCTGCACGGACGGCGTCACCGAGGCCCGTGACCCGTCCGGCGTCTTCTACCCCCTGGAGGACCGCCTGGCCCACTGGCATGACGCCTCCCCCGATCAGGTGGTCGGCACCCTCCAGACCGAACTGCTCCGACACACCCGGGGCAATCTCCGCGACGACGTCGCCGTACTGGCCGTCCGCCGGAACTCCCCCGGCACGCCCGCGACCATCCATTGATCATGTGCACCCGGAACGGAGAGCGCGGCGGGCCACGAACCCGCGCTACTCCCCGGTCAGCCGCCCAAGCCGCTCGGTGGCCTCGATATACTCCTCCACCAGCCCGAACACCACGTCCTTGGTCGACCGTACCTGGTTCATGGTCCCGATGATCTGACCCGCCGGGAAGGTGGCCAGCTCGGCGGCGTCGGAGCGGGCGATGCGGCGGAGCGCGTCGGAGATCAGCATGAACTGCAGCGGCATCGGCAGGGTGCCGGGCGAGTCGGGCGCCTCCCAGGCGTCGGTCCACTCGTTCCTGAGCAGCCGGGCGGGCTTGCCCGTCCACGAGCGGGAGCGCACGGTGTCGCGTGAGGTGGCCTCCAGGATGCGCTGCTTGGCCATCGCGGGGGTGTCGGCCTCCTCGACGGCGAGCCAGATGGAACCGGTCCACACCCCCTCGGCTCCGAGCGCCATGCCCGCCGCCATCTGGCGGCCGTTGCCGATGCCTCCCGCGGCCAGTACGGGCACCTCCACCGCGTCCACCACCTGTGGGATGAGCACCATCGTGGAGATCTCCCCGGTGTGCCCGCCCGCCTCGGTGCCCTGCGCGACGACGATGTCCACGCCGACCTCGACCTGCTTGACGGCGTGCCGGGGGGTGGACGCCAGCGCCGCCACCTTCACGCCCTTGGCGTGCGCCAGCTCGACCACGTCGGCGGGCGGCGGCCCGAGGGCGTTGGCCAGCAGCGCGATCGGGTGCCGCAGCGCCACCTCGACCTGCGGCCGGGCGGTGGCGTCGGTCCAGCCGAGCAGGGCCCGGCCGGCCTCCTCGCCGGACAGCGGACCGACGCCGTGCGAGGTCAGCAGGTCGTCGACGAACGCGCGGTGCCCCTCGGGGATCATCCCCTGGAGCCGTCCCAGCAGATCCTCGGGCGAGTCGACGCCCAGGTCGGCTCCCGCGTAGGAGGCGGGCATGACCACGTCGACGCCGTACGGCTTACCGTCGACGTGGTCGTCGATCCACTTGAGCTCCATCTCGAGCTCTTCCGGGGTGAAGTAGAGCGCGCCGAGCACGCCCATCCCGCCGGCGCGACTGACCTCGACGACGACATCCCGGCAGTGGCTGAAAGCGAATATCGGAAGTTCGATCCCGAGCATGTCCGTGACACGTGTCCGCATGCGCCCACGGTACGACCCGCCTCCGGCAAACTGCAACGTGTTCTAGTCTAGAATATTTCGTCGGTATTGTCGGGAAATCAAAACATTGCCGGGAAACTACAACAAGAGCCCGTTTCACCGAGGCATTCGGCGCCAGATCGCGCGCGGCAGCACGCGCATCACCGCGAAGAACACCCGCAGCCCGCCGGGAACCCAGACGACCTCGGCGTCCGAGCGCAACCCGGCGATCACCGCGTCTGCGACCTGCCCCGGCGTGGACGACATCGGCGCGGGGGACATCCCCTCGGTCATCCTGCCGATCACGAAACCAGGCCGGACCACCATCACCCGGGCACCCGATCCGTGCAGGGCGTCGCCCAGCCCCTGCGCGAACCCGTCCAGGCCCGCCTTGGCCGAGCCGTACACGAAGTTGGCCCGGCGCACCCGCACCCCGGCCACCGAGGAGAGCACCACCAGCGTGCCGTGGCCCTGCTCGCGCAGCCGCCGCGCGGCGAAGAGCCCGGCGGACACGTGCCCGCCGTAGTTGACCGCGACCGCCTCGGCGGCGGCCACCGGATCGGCGTCGTAGGTCTTCTGGCTGCCCAGCACGCCGAAGGCGGGGATGACCACGTCCAGGTCACCGACCAGCTTCGCGGCGGCCTCGATCACCTCGCCGTGCGTCTCGGGCCGGGAGGCGTCGAAGTCCAGCAGGTGCACCTCGGCGGCCCCGATCACCGGGGGCGGCCCGGCGGTGGCGTCACGGGCGGCGAGCACGACCCGGCGGGCACCGTCGCGGACCAGCCGCTCGACGATCGCCAGCCCGATCTCGCTGCGCCCACCCAGCAGCAGCACGGTGTCCACCGCGCCCAGGGCGTTCCTCATCGAATACCTCCAGCGTGGAGCCCCCGGGCCGCAGCCTTGGGGAGGAAGTCAACGGGCGGTCCTCCTCGGCGTCCCGGGACCGGGACCTGTCCGCTCACCCGCCACGGGGGCCGAGCCGCACGGCACGTCACGCGACCGCGGCTCACAGGGAGAGTCTTCTCGACAGGTCCGAGCGGAACACCCCGGCCGGATCCACCTCGTCACGGATTCCCCGCCACTCTGCCAGCCGGGGATACGTCGCGGCCATCGTCTCGGCCGACATCCGCGAGTCCTTGGCCAGATAGATCCGCCCGCCCGCCCGCGCCACCCAGCCGTCGAACTCGCGCAGCAGCCCGGCCAGCCCTCGCCGGCCTGCGGGGATGTCCAGGGCGAGCGTCCAGCCGGGGGCCGGGAACGACAGCATCCCCGGCGTGCCGGGGCCGAACCGCTTGAGCACCGTGAGGAAGGAGACCACCCCGTCGGCCGACAGCCGCGAGACGATCCGCCGCAGCGTCGCCTCCTCGCCGAACGGCACCAGGAACTGGTACTGGACGAAGCCGTGCGAGCCGTAGACCCGGTTCCAGCCGTCCACCGAGTCCAGCGGGTGGAAGAACGGCGCGAGTCCCTGGATGAGACCGGTGCCGGGGCGCGACTTCCGGTACCAGGCCTCGTTGAAGGCCCGTACGGTCACCTGGTTGAGCAGCCCGTTCGGCGCCCAGGCGGGGGCCTTCACCGCGAAACCGGGAGCGAACGCCAGCGGGTCGGCGCCGCGCGGCAACTCGTCGCGGGTCGCGTGGTCTCCCCTGGTGAGCACGCTGCGGCCCATCCGGGCGCCCGCGGCGAGCAGGTCGATCCAGGCGACCGTGTAGCGGTAACGGTGATCGGTGGCCGCCATCGTCTCCAGCGTGTGGTCCAGGTCCCGGGTACGCTCGACGTCCACCCGTACCCGGGAGGTCTCGATCGGCAGGCACTGGAACACCGCCTCGGTGATCACACCGGTGAGCCCCATCCCACCGACCGTGGCCCAGAACAGCTCGTCGCCCGGCGCCAGCGTACGGCCGGCGCCGTCGGCCGTGACGAGGGTGAGGGAGCGCAGGTGAGCGCCGAAGGAGGAGTCGGCGTGGTGGTTCTTGCCGTGCACGTCGGCCGCCACGGCCCCGCCGACCGTCACGTACCTGGTGCCCGGGGTGACCGGGACGAACCAGCCCAGGGGCACCAGAGCGGCCATCAGATCGTGCAGGCTCAGCCCGCCGGCGGCGGTGACCAGGCCGGTTGTCCCGTCCAGGGACCACGAGGTCAGCGCGGTGCAGTCGAGGACCAGGCCGCCGGAGTTCTGCGCGGCGTCGCCGTAGGAGCGGCCGAGTCCCCGGACCGCGACGCCCCGGCCCGGTGCCCGCCGTACCAGCTCGGCGACCTCCTCGGCGGAGCGGGGCCTGGCCAGACGCGCGGGGGTCGGCGCGGTACGGCCCCAGCCGGTCAGGAAGGTCATCGAACCTCCTTGAGCGTGGAGAACTCGGGCCTCGGCCCTGGAGAGGAGGTCAAGGCAGGTAGATCCCGAAGGCGAGCGAGACGAGCAGGAGCGCGACGAACACCTGCGTGGGCCGGTCGCGCAGGGCGAGTTCCTCGGGCTCCTCCCCCACGCCCCTGTCCACCAGCAGATTGTGCCGCAGCACGATGAGCAGGAAGGGCACGATGCTGATCCCGTAGAACGGGCCGGGGTGGTCGTTGAGCGCCCACAGGCAGTAGGTCACGATCATCGCGCCTGACGACATCATCCGGACACCGGCCAGGTAGCCGGGAGTGTAGGCGGCCAGGATGGCGCGGGTGGAGTTGCCACCGGCGGCGGCGCGCAGCTCGGCCTCCCGCTTGCCCGCCACGAGCTGGAGCGAGCCGAGCGAGATCACCACAAGGAACCAGCTCGTCACCGGCACGTCCACGGCGACCGCCCCGGCGAAGGCGCGGATCACGTGGCAGCCCGCGACCGCGACCAGGTCCACCACCACCTCGTGCTTGAGCCAGTAGGTGTAGGCGAAGGTCAGCGCCAGGTATCCGACGACGACGGCCGGCAGCCGCCAGTCACCCGACAGCGCGGCGAACACCGGGGCGAGCACGACGAGCAGGGCTCCGACGATCCAGGCGAGCCGTACCGAGACCAGACCCGCCGCGATGGGGCGGTGGCGCTTGCGCGGGTGGCGGCGGTCGGCCTCGACGTCGGCGGCGTCGTTGAGCAGGTAGGTGCCGCCGGCGGCCAGGCAGAACGCCACGAAGGCGATCAGCGCGCCCAGCAGGCCCTGGGCGGTCCCCAGCACGCCGGCCGCCGCCGGGGCCGCGAACACCAGGGCGTTCTTCAGCCACTGGCGCGGGCGGCAGGCCCGGACAAGGGCGACGAGCGAGAGGCGCCGGGCGCCCGGAAGGGGGAGCTCCGGCGCGGCCGGGGCGGCCGTCGGCGGATTCGCCGACGGCCACGCGGCCACCGCTTTCTCGTTCACCGGATCCTGGCTCGCCAGGATCCGGTCACCGGAGCTCACCGCATTCCGATCGTCAGCCCCGGCCGGTCCTGCGGACCAGGAGGAATCCGGTGACCAGCAGGGCGAGGCCCACCAGCAGCAGGATCACCGGGATCGTCACCTTGAGCAGGGTGATCTGGCTCTTGCCCTCGGTGGCGTTGCGCACCAGCTCGTCGACGGTCTGCGGGGTCATCTTGGCCGTCGCCGCGAAGGCGATGATGCTGTGGGCACCGTCCTGGGTCCTCAGGACGTCGTTGCGCTGCTGCTCCTGCTTGACCGGCGAGCCGGTCACCGGCTCGATCCAGTAGGTGTTCTTGCCCTCGTAGAACCGGTCCACCTGGACGTCGCCCGTCACGTCCGTCACGCCCATGATCGAGGCGGGGACGGTGCGGGTCTCGGTCTTCGTCTCCGGAGCCACCTGCTCGAACTTGTACGCCGGCAGGCCGTTGACGTCCTCCTCGCCGACGAACGTGGCGTCGAAGGCCATGCCCGCGGTGGAGTTGAAGACCTTGTAGGTCTTCTTCTCGACGTCGAAGGGGAACTTGTAGATCTGGCCTTCAAGCTTGCTGGGCTTCTTGTCGATGTTCACCGCGCAGCAGTTGATGCCCTCGCCGGTGTACTTGTTGAAGGCGCTGCGCCGTTCGTTGATCGCGATGCCCGGGTTACCGTTCGTCGGGTCGTTGACCGCGGTGAACTCGTCCCAGACGACCCGGTCGCCCTGGGACTGGGACACGTCCCCGCGGGTGGTGACGGTGATGGCGAGGTCGCCGGTCATCACCTTGAGGTCCTTGGCGCTGAAGTACTGCGCTCCGGTGGCCTCCAGCTTGCTGATCCCGTATTGGGCGGCCGGAGCCGCGATCAGGCTGCCGCCGATCTGGAAACGCACCAGCGGCGCGAGCACAATGAGGAACGCCCCGACGGCTAACAGGATTACTCCGACGACCCGGCGCATCTACCCTCCTGGGGGATTACAGCATGGGGGGTTTAGGGGGAAATATGTGGATTGACAATGCTACTGACCAGTATGTTAGGTGCAGGGAGTGATCGACGTCACCGGGGGATGCGGAAAAGTGACCGAAACAAGTTCTAGATCGGAACAGCTCTCTCCGCAGGTTCCATCCAAAATAGTCGGTCATCTGGACACTCTTGACGGCGTGCGCGCCGTCGCCTCGCTCGCGGTGCTCGTCTTCCACGTCGCGAGCGAGTCCGGTGCCGCGCTCCGCGAAGGCTTCACCGGCGCGCTGCTCTCCCGCGGCGACGTGGCGGTGCCGATCTTCTTCGCGCTCTCCGGGCTGCTGCTCTACCGCCCCTACGCGGCCGCGCTGCTGTGCCGGACCCCCGCCGTCCGCACCCGCGCCTACCTGTGGAAGCGGGCGGTGCGCATCCTGCCCGCCTACTGGCTGGTGGTCGTGGTGGCCATGTTCATCTGGTCACGCGACCACACCTCCGACGCCTGGAGCTGGCTGACGCTGCTGACCCTCAACCAGAACTACGTCACCGAGCCCTGGTGGTTCGGCCTGGGGCCCAAGGGCCTGGCCCAGATGTGGAGCCTCTCCGTCGAGGTGGCCTTCTACCTGCTGCTCCCCCTGCTCGCGGCGGGCCTGGCCGCCTTCGCCCGGCGCGGCGGGGCGGACGTGCACCGGCGGGCCCGGCGGCTGCTGATGGGCCTGGGCGTGCTGATCGCGCTCTCCTTCGCCTGGACACTGCTGACCTACTACCCGGAGTACCGGCCCTTCCTGAACAGCTGGCCGCCCCGGTCGATGATCTTCTTCGCCGTGGGGATGGCGCTGGCCGTGGTGCTGGCCTGGATACGCGCCACCCCGGACACCGACTCCCCCGCCCGGCGTTTCGAACGGGCGGTGTGGGCCTCCCCCGGCTCGTGGTGGCTGGTCGCCGCCCTGGCGTACGCCGTCGCCGCCTCCCCCGTGACCGGAACCCGCTTCCTCGGCATCGACGGCGTCTGGTCGGGCCTGTTCGAGCTGGCCCTCTACGCGATCGTGGCCCTGTGCCTGCTCGTCCCGGCCACGCTGCCGCCGCCGGGCGACTCACCGGTGAAGGTCCTGCTCGCCAACCCGGTGATGGGCTTTCTCGGCCGCATCTCCTACGGCGTCTTCCTCTGGCAGTTCGTGGCCATCTACCTGTGGTACGGCTTCACCGAGCAGCAGCAGTTCTCCGGCAACTTCCTGGGCAACCTGGTACCCATCACCGTCATGACGCTCGTGATGGCCACCCTGACCTACCGGTTCGTGGAACGGCCCGCCCAGCGCCTCAACCGCCTCGTGCGCCCGCCCCTCCGCCCTGCGCCGGCGGAGGGCTCGGAGCGGCCACTCCCGCGGCAGGCCCCGGAGACCTCCAAAGGCTAGGAGAGCTGCTCGCCTTCGGCGACCGGTGCCCCGAGCGCGACGCCGGTCATGCAGAGCGGGGCCGTCGGGTCGTCCATCACGATCTTCATCCCCTTGCCCACCCCCGTCACCGGGAAGTGGATGAGGCCACCGGAGGTCTGCTGCAGGCTGAGCACGATCCGTTCCTCACCGACCTGCACGGTCACCGAGACCGGCCGGTCGGAGATGTAGACCAGCGCGCCCGCCGTGGCCTTCCCGCCGAAGGAGACCGCGTCGGGGAAGAACGCGGTGCCGTCCAGGGTCCGTATGCACTGCTCGCCCTCGCCCCGGGTGGCCAGGAAGCCGAAGATGCTCATCCGCACCAGCCTGCCTTCACGATTGAAGACCTTGGCGTCCTCCGAGGGTTCCGGGTGCGCCATCCTGACCCGTACGGTCGGGCGGGCCAGCGGGGCGAGCAGATGGCTGCTGAGCCGCCGCTCGCCGTTGACCGGGAGCACGATGTCATCGGGGACCGGGGTCGGATAGATCACCACATTGTCCGGCGCCGCGGCGAGCTGCCCGGCGACCGTTTCAAGATATGTCCGGACGTGGTTGCCGGTGAGGGTGTCCCGATAGGCCCCGATCGAGATCAGCGACAGCATGAGGTAGGCACCCGAGGCCAACCCCGCGGCGAGGACGAGCGAGGACGGCGCGGGCAGCGCGCGGCGGTAGGCACCGCTCTCCCCGCTGACCGGCAGCAGGGCGAGCCCCAGGCAGATCATCAGGACGACCACCGCGTCCGCGACGTAACGGCTCTCCAGGCCCACCAGCGACGTGTAGTTGCCCCGGGCGATCACCGTGGGGATCGCGTCGGCGAGCAGCAGGTAGCCGCCCAGGACGAGCCACGCCCGCAGCGCGCGGCGCCGGTAGCGGACGGTGATCACAAGCAGGACCGCCAGGACCGCCCAGGAGACGGCGACGAGGGCGTCGGAGGGGGCGGTCAGGCCGCCGGTCGGGGTCGGCGCCCAGTCGACCGGACCCCCGATCGCCCCGCTGGGGAACGTCCGGCCCAGCAGGAGCGAGAGCAGGTCGGCGGTCACGCCGGGATCGGGCACCGAGGCGCCCTCCCCCGGCGCCGTGCTCATCCTGGCGAGATAGAGGACCGTGTAGGTGGCGAGCACCATCACGTGCGCCGACCAGAGCCGCCAGTGCCGCCGCACCTCGCCGAGCGCCGAGGTGATCCAGCCCTTCTCCCGCTCCCGCAGGAAGGCGGTGGTCAGGGCGAAGAGCAGGAAGGTGACGAAGACCCCCTTGGTGCTGAAGGCCATGCCGACCACGCACCACGCCAGCGCGTGCCGGCCGTACCGGGTGCCCTCGCCGCGGGCGAAGCGGACCTGGTCGGTCAGCGCGAGTACCAGGACCAGCTGGAGCGGCACCGCGTTGATGGCGGCCGCCCACCAGCCGAACGCCGGAATCGTCAGCGGGGAGAACAGGAACAGGGCCAGCAGCGGCAGGATCGCCGGCCGGGTGCCGAACAGCATCCGCAGCAGCCGGAGCGCCAGCACGCTGAGCAGCGCCTGCGCGACGAATGTGACACCGGCCACCAGCAGCCAGTCGTAGGGCGCGATGCGCGAGAGCACCCAGGTCAGCGCGAGGGCACCGGGCATGAAGTGGCCCTTGTGCACCCGGGTCACGAAGTCGAGGGTGAGGTCGCTCCGGTAGGCGTCGCCGACGAAGAGCAGGTCGTCCTCGACGAAGTAGGAGTCGCGCAGGATCAGCAGCCGCAGCACCAGCGACACCACGATGAGCAGGGCGGCGCCGAGCAGCACCGGACTGCGGAGGGCCGCCAGCCAGCCGGGCAGCACGATCCGCAGCGCCGGTGGCTCCGGCCGCTCCGGCCGTTCTGTCTCCGTGGCCTCCACTGGCCCTCCCCTGCTGATCCCCGTGTTCCGGCGGAACACCCTACGAGTGTGAAAAGTTCGCTGGCGATGCGGTGTTATACTCCGCCCCACCTGGTTTGTTCTACTCCGTAGAGGAGCAGCGTTGGAGACCCACCCGGCATCGTTCCGTGCCACCCTGGGCCGGTCCGTCGCCCTGCTCGGCGGCTTCCGCAAGGAGCAGAGCGACCCGGACTTCTTCTACGGCATGCTGGCCAGGGACACGGTGGCCCAGCTCGCCTCCTACACCGAGCTGGACGGCGCGCTCGTCGCCGACGTCGGTGGCGGCCCCGGCTACTTCACGGACGTGCTGCGGTCCGTGGGCGCCCGGCCGGTCTGCGTGGACTGCGACGCGGGCGAGATGATGGCCCGCCAGGGCGCCGCCCCGGAGGGCGCCGTGCTGGGCAGCGCGCTCGACCTGCCGCTGGCGACCGGCTCGGTGGACGTCTGCTTCTCCTCCAACGTGCTGGAGCACGTGCCGCAACCGTGGCGGATGGCCGACGAGATGGTCAGGGTGACCCGTCCCGGTGGTGTGATCTACCTGTCCTTCACCAACTGGCTCTCGCCCTGGGGCGGCCACGAGACCTCGCCCTGGCACTACCTCGGCGGCCACCGCGCCGCCGAACGCTACACCCGCAAGTACGGCAAGCCGCCCAAGAACCGCTACGGCGCCGGCCTCTACCCGGTCTCGATCGGTGCGGCGCTGCGCTGGGCGAAGCGGCAGCCGGACGCCACGGTCCTGGACGCCCTGCCCCGCTACCATCCGCGCTGGGCGACCCCGGTGATCCACGTTCCCGGGCTGCGCGAGATCGTGAGCTGGAACCTGCTGCTCATCCTGCGCCGCCACTGACCACCTCCTCCGATACCGCCATGCCGAGCACCACCGCGCGCAGGCAGACCCCGTCGTCCTGGACCGAGATCCGTACCGGCCCCGAGCCGGCCCCGGCCGGCAGGTAGACCCGGTCCCGTCCGGCCCTGAGCGGAACCTCGGTCCGCCGCCCGTCCCTGAGCACCGTAGCGCGCGTGTCCCTCGGCACCCGGTAGTCGATGCGGAAGATGTTCCCCTCGTACCCGGCAGGCAGGTCGGCGACGGCGGTGCGGTCGCTCAGCGGGAGGCAGCCGCCGTCCCAGGCCGCCACCTGGGCACCGAACACGGCGGCGGGCACCAGATGGCCGCGATCGTCGAAGGTCACCGCGTGATGAGCCGCCCCCGGATACCTGATCCGCTCGCCGAGGGCGCCCTCGGCGAGCGGGCTGAGCGCCCGGGAGGTCAGCCGGTCCTCGACGGCCTGCCAGGGGAAGAGCATCCGGTCGGGTATCAGCGAGGGGTAGACACCCGTCTGGGGGCCGAGCCTGGCCAGGTCCGCGCGGGCCGCGTCGAAGTAGGCGCGGTTGCGCTCGCCCGGCAGCCCCTGGGCGAACCCCGCGGCCGACACCAGGGTGAGCGCCACGTAGGCGCACGCGGCGGGGAGGACGAACGGCGAGACCGCCCGCGGCACCGCGCCGTTCCAGGGTGAGTCCTGCCCCGGGGGCCCGGTCTTCCGCCACGGCATCAGGGCCAGGGCCAGGCAGACGGCGAGCACCGGCGTCGCGTCGGCGATGTAGCGGCTCTCGAAGGCGTGCTGCACCGACCCCGACCGGCTGAACATGATCAGCAGTGCGTCCGCGACCAGCAGGTAGCCCGCGGCCAGTGCCCAGGCACCGGCCGCCTCGGGGCGCCTGCGGCAGGTGCCCGCGACGACGGCCGCCAGGACCAGCCAGGCCACGATGACCTCGACGGCCCGGTGGGCGACCAGCGGACCCGCCGTGGTCTCCGCCCCCCAGCTCAGCGGGCCGCCCACGAGCAGTGTCGGCACCGTGCCACCGAGGAAGTTCCCGATGTACTCCACGGCCGTGTAGAACTCGGGGAGCGCGAACCCCTGACCGCCGCTCCGTCCCGAGGCCAGCAGGTAACCGGTCAGATAGGCGCCGCCCACCACCAGGTAGACCGACCAGAGTGCCCAGTGCCTGCGCACCGCCCCGACCACGCCGTGCTCGCCTGCCAGCAGCAGCACCGTGAACAGCAACAGCACCGGCGGGATGAGCACCGCCTTCTCGAAGAAGAGCAGCCCGGCACACGTCCAGGCGATCCCGGCGAGCGCGTGTCCGGCGCGGCCGGTACGGATCAGCAGCAGCTGGGCGCGGATCGCCATGATCATGGCGATCTGCAGCGGCAGGATGTTGAGCGCCGCCGCGAACCAGGTGCCGGCCTGGAAGTTGGCGGGTGCGAACAGAAAGAGGGTGAACGGGACGAGGATGAGCGGCCTGGCACCGCAGATCAGGCGCAGCAACCGGTAGAGCGCCAGGGCCGCGCCCGCGTACAGCGCCATGATCACGATCGAGACCAGGCCCCAGTCGTAGGCGGAGATCGCCGTCAGGGCCCGGACCAGGGCGAGGGCGCCCGGCATCAGATGGCCGATGTGCACCCGGAACAGGTGGTCCCAGCCGAGGGGCTCGGCCAGCGCCCTGCCGACGAAGACGATGTCGTCCTCGGCGAAATAGGAACGGCTGAGCAGCCACCCCTTGACCGCGAGCCCCGCGAGCAGCAGGAGCAGCGCCACGACCGTGAGCCCGTGCCGCCGCGCGAACGGACTGTGCACCCAGCCGGGCAGCCGCAGCTCCACCTCCACCTGGCCGCCGCTCATCCGCGTTCACGCTCCGGTCCGGCACCGGCGGCCTCGGGAGGCCACACCCGCTCCATGAAGACATCGGCGGACCGAGCGGGTCCGGCGAGCTCAGCCGGCCCCGGCTGCCCCGGACCGGCACCGGCAGGCTCCGGAGCCCGGGGAGGCCTACGGGGACGCAGGCCCCAGAGGACCAGCAGGAGTCCGGCGGCGAGGAAGACAGCGGGCAGCAGGTCACGGACGACGAGGACCCAGCGGGTGAAGGCGCGGACGTCGGAGACCCTGGCGTCGACGTCCTCCTCGGACATCACCAGGTCGGCCCTGAGACTCTCCTTGCGCTCGATGCCGTCGGGGGTGCGCAGGCCCTGGCGGTGCCGTTCCTCCACCTTCACGGTCAGGCCACTCTCCGGCTCGACCCAGAGCGTGCGGGTCACCTGGGCGTAGCGGGAGACGCCGATGGCCCGCCAGGCGGGCAGTCCCAGCACCTTGCCGGGGAACTGCTCGGGGAAGTCCTCGATCTTCACCGGGCCGGCCGTGTAGGTGTAACGGTAGGTCCGCAGACCGTTGATCTGTTCCTGGCGCTCGTAGCGGAGCGGGACAGCCAGCCGGAGCGTCGTGTCGTACATCGGGTACGAGCGCGGCTCGGCGCGGAACGGCAGGCGGAAGGCCAGGCCCGACTGCCGGGCCTCGGGGTCCTCGTCGACATAGCTCTCGCAGCAGTCGACGGCCATCCCGGTACGGCGGTCGAAGGCGGTCCGACGCTCGTGGTAGTCGATCCTGTCCCCGGTGGCGGTCGTCAGCGAGGTGAACTCCACCCACACCGCCGTGTCGGCGGTCCCGGCTCCCGCGTCCCCGCTCAACGTCGTGGTGGACACCAACGGGACACCGGTGTGCGAGGTCAGCGTGCCGGTGTCGAAGTAGTCGGCGTCCAGCGCGACCATCCGGTAGGTCCTGCCCTGCTCCAGCGGCAGGACCAGCACGCTCTCGTAGACGTAGAAGCGGAGCAGCGCGGCGAGCGTGAGCAGGAAGGCGCCCGCGCCCGCGAACACCGTCCGGGGGATACCGGCCCGGGTCACCGGCCCACCACCACCGATTCGGACTCGGGTTCGGGCCGCCGGGCCGTCCCGCGGCGCGACGGCGCGGGCGCCTCGGCCGCAGCGTGATCGGGAAGCCAGGCCGTCAGCCAGGCGAGCGCCAGCAGGCAGAGCACCTGCGGCACCGCACCGGTCAGCGACCCGGTGAGCACCTCGGTCGCGTCGACCCCGCCGTACCGGGTGCCGACGGCGAGCGCGAGACCGGCCAGGCCGGTCGGCACGGCCAGTGCCCAGGGCGTGGCCACCGTGCCCGCCAGGCCGGGGAGCACGCCGAGACGGGCGTGCCTGGCCTGGGCCACCGCCCCCAGCCAGGCGAACAGGAGCGCCGCCCCGGTGACGATCGCGACGCCCGCGAAGCCCCCGGTCCACAGGCCGAGAAGCGGGACGAACGGCCAGACCCAGAGCGCCCGGATCGCGACGGGCCCCGCCCCCGGCGACCGGGCAGGCCAGGCGGGACGGATGAGCGCCAGCGCCACCACCAGCAGCACCAGCGTCCAGCCGCCGACCAGCGCCGTGCGGTAGGCGGAGTCAGGCTCGTAGCGCATGGTCACGACGCCCTGGCCCGAAGGCAGTTCCCACGCCTGCCGCCAGCCGTCCAGCCTGACCGGCTTCAGTTGCCTGCCGTCGAGGTACGCCTGCCAGCCGACGTTGTGGTTCTCGTTGACCACCAGGTAGGAGGGGGCCGTGGTGGAGACCTGAACCCGGCGCTCCCCCTGCCCCCACGCCTGCACGGTGGCGGGCGTGGCCGTGACCGCGCCCCGGGCGCCGTCGTCGGACGTCCGCACCACCATCGACTCGATCCTGAAGGCGTCGCTGGGGGACGCGCTGATCCGCGCCTCCCCTGCGCCCAGCTCGACCGGCTCGCAGGTCCGGTAGCCGAGCGGGCGGCCGTTGACCACGTCGTCCAGCGTGCCGCTGACGATCTCGGTGGCCGCCGGGTTGCCGTTCACGGTGAGCGTGGGACCGTAGCCGCAGGGCAGCCTCAGCGGGAAGGGCTCCAGCGAGCCGAGCGGTTTCACCCCCGGGATGGTGATCTCCGACACCTCGATCGACCGGGACGCCGGGGCGATGAAGCCGATCTCCAGGCGGTCGGCGCGGATCGGCGCGAAGGAGACGCGCCCGTCGGAGCCGACCCAGCCCTGCGCGGTGCGGCCGCCGCCGCGCACGCTCACCTTGATCGGCGGCTGCCCCAGGAACGAGTCGGGGAAGAGGACCATGATCTGCGAGATCGTGGTCTTCTTGCCGAGCTTGACGGTCAGCGTCGGGTGGCGGTCGGTGGCCTGGGCGTACCAGGCCGTGTCCAGGTCGCCGTCCATGGCCGCGCGGCCGAGCACGGCCGGATGGTCGACCAGCGTGGAGGAGGCGCTCACCTGGGGGTAGACGCCCGGGACGGTGGTGAGCAGATGGGCGGAGGCGGGGTCGGTGAGCACCGTCCTGCCGGTGACGACACGTTCCCCCGCGTCCCGGACCGTGAAGGTGCGGTCGAAGCCGGAGCCGTCCTCGCCGGTGATCTCCAGGGACGGCGAGCAGGTCCAGGTCGCCGAGCCGTGCATGCACGGCGACGCGGCCCCCTGGCGGGTCAGCAGCACCGTGCCCGGATCCCGCTCGCCTTCGGCGGGAACGACGATGCTGCGCGTCGCCCGCACGCCGGGAATCGCGACCTCGGTGATGCCGACCCGGGTGCCGACCCGCGACGCGGGCTCCGAGACCAGCTTGGTGACCCGGATCCGCAACCGGGAGGTCTTGCCGGCCGGCGGGTTCAGCAACTGCGGTTCCACCGAGTCCGCGACCGGCACCAGGCGCGTTCCCGCGTCGGTCTCCAGGGCGACCTCCGCCACGGCGGGTCCAAGCCTGCCCCTCTCGAACGCGACAGTGATCCTCGGCATGTCGATGGGCTCGACGAGGCGCACCTCCAGCCACTCCCCGACGGCTCCCCTCCAGCCGTCGGAGCGCCATCCGGTGCGCGGGTCGGCGTCGAGCGCCGCGTACGGCTGCCGCCCGGGGTCGCGCCGGTCGGCGGCCCCGACCCGCGACTCGGCGGAGGAGGCCCGTACGTCAAGGATGCTGGAGTAGCGGGCGGTCGCGGTGGCGGCGGTCCAGGCGGGGTCGGTGAGGTCGCTCTCCCTGCCACGTTCCAGCGGCTGGTCCTCGGTGAGCGTGGCGGTGCCGATCCGGCGCAGGTCGCCGAAGATGATCTCGCGGCGGCGCAGCGTGTCGGTCATCACGGTGTGCTCGGGGGACGTCGCGCCCGCGCCCGGCTCGTTGCCGACCACCATGGGCCGGTCGTCGTCGAGCAGGCCCTCCTCGGCGAGGGCCAGCGCCGCCTCCGGGGCCCCGGTCACCCTGAGGGTCCCCTCGCGGGGCACCGTGGCGACGAGCGGCGCGGGGTCGGGGACCGCGTAGACCTCCAGCGCCTGGTAGGGCTGCTCGAACCAGCCCGCGGCCGTCGTGCTGGCCCTGGTCCCGATCTCCGGGCCGAAGCCGGCGACCCGTTCCAGGCCGGTGGACTCGGCGATGGTCTCGTGCACCCGCGCGGGCCAGGCGGTGCCCAGGCTCTCCCTCGCCAGGTCGTTGCGGACGAGCAGGTAGCTGACCCCCATCCGGCGCAGCGCCGAGGTGAGCCCCGGCGAGCCCCGGCCGGTGGCGAAGCGCTCGTCCACCGCCTGGACCAGCCTGGCCAGTCCCGGCGACCCCCAGGGGACGTTGGTGTGGGTGGCCCAGCGCACGGTCAGCAGCGACTGCATGGGCTCGTCCATCGGACGGCCCCACAGGTACTCGCCCCGGCGCGATCCGGGGGCGGCCAGGACCATGCCGTCCCCGGTGTTCCGGTTCAGCCAGGTCGCCGCGTCCCGCCAGTAGGAGGGCACGTCCTCGAACGCGCCGGCCGGGGTCGTGCCCGCGGTGACGACGGGCGACGCGCCGAGTGCGACGAGGACCGCGGACGCCGCGAGGACGGGTCTGCGCAGCCGCGCGGGACCGGCCAGTGGCAGGGCGGCCAGGCCGAGGGCGAGCGGGAGCCGCAGTAGCGCGTCGAACTTGTGCAGGTTGCGGAAGGGCGCGAGGGGACCGTCCAGCAGCGCCCTCACCTGCTCGGTCCACGGGTGGGCGAGCACGTCGGCGTGGCCGGCGGAGACGATCACGACCCCGGCCAGCAGGCTGATCGCGAGGAATCCCCGCTCCGGGGTGGCGCGGGCGGTGATCCCGGCCAGGCCGAGCCCGGCGACCAGCGCGGTCAGCGCGATCATCACGGGTCCCGTCGCCTGCTCGAACGCCGCGGGCAGGAACGCCGCCCCGTCGACCGGCAGGAACGCGATCCAGCCCGAGGTGCCGCGCAGGACGTTGATCAGCGAGGTGACGTACGTGGTGGCGTCGGCGGTCTCGATGAAGGGCAGGAAGGAGAAGATGTAGCGGCCCATCACCAGCAGGGGCAGCAGCCACCACATCGACACCGCGCCCACACAGCCCAGCCACCACAGCAGCAGGTGCCTCCTGCGGGGGCCGCGCTCACGGGTCAGCAGGTACAGCAACGGCACGACCAGCACGGCGAGCACGGCCACGGCGTTGATCCCGCCGGCGAACAGGAAGGCCAGCGCCGACAGGGCCGCCGCCCTGCGCGGGCTCGCCCGCTGTCTGGCACCGTGCACGAGCGGCAGCAGGATCCAGGGCAGCACCGCGCTCGGCTGGAACTCCGAGGAGTTGACCCCGATCAGCGTGACGGCGTGCGGCGCCAGGGCGTAGGCGAGCCCGGCCAGTACGCGGGTGGCGGGGGTGCCGATGTCCATCGCGCGGGCCACCCGCTCGACGCCGACGAACGCGGCGCACAGCACCAGGGTCATCCACAGGCGCTGGATGTTCCAGGGGGGCATGTCCAGCGCCTCGAAGAGGGCGTAGAACGGGCCCATCGGGAACAGGTAGCCGTGCGCCTGGTTCTGCAGGTGACCGAAGAACGCGCCGTCCCACAGGTGCATCGCCCGGGCGAGGAAGCCGAGGGGGTTGAGCGCCATGTCGAGCTTGGTCTCGGAGATGACCTGGCCGGGCGAGGTGTTGAACGCGATGGCCCCGAGCAGGAGGCAGCCGGCCAGCAGGTGCAGCCGGTGTCGAAGCCGGGCGGGCCCGGTGTCCGTGCTGTCAGGGGTCAATGCGGTGCTCAAATGGGGTCGGTCTCACCCATGGCGAGATGGAGGTCGGGGGTCCTGACCGGCGAGCTCACAGCGCTCACGGGCTGCTGTCGACGGGCGGCTACGGCGAGCTCTGTGGCGATAAGTCTGGTTATAGTAGCGCCAGTTCTTCCCCAGGTGAACTCGCCTGCCCAGGTCCGGCAGGCCTGCTGGATCGCCGCGCGCCGCACGGGGTCGGTCAGTTCCCCGATCGCCCGGTCCACCACGTCCGCGAGCGTCTCGCCGTCCCGGACCAGCCAGCCGGTCACCCCGTCCTTGATCGAGTCGCGCAGCCCGGCGACGTCGTAGGCGACCGTGGGCACGCCGAAGGCGGCCGCCTCGATCACGGTGAGACCCCAGCCCTCGAACTCCGAGGCGGTCACGTTCAGCAGGGCCGATCCGAGCACCGCGTTCTTGCCCGGCTCGCTGAGGAATCCGTGCAGGTGCACGCGGTCGGCGACGCCCAGTTCGGCCGCCACCGCCGCGAGGGCGTCGGACTCGGGCCCGCGGCCCACCACGTGTACCCGCAGCCCCGGACGGCTCTCGGCCAGCTCGGCCGCCAGGCCGACGACGCGGTCGACCCGCTTGTGGCCGACCAACCGGCCCAGGTAGACCACGGCGGGGTCGCCGGGCAGGGGATGCCGCGCGACCGAGCGGGCCACCGGGCTGCCGTTGGGGACGACCTGGATCGGGGCCAGCCAGCGCAGCCTGGCACGGAGGTCCGTCCTGGAGGACTCGGAAACCGTGATCGTGGTGCGGCGGCGGTAGAGCAGCCGGGCCACCGGCCCCTCGATGAAGCAGCCGATCCTGGCCAGCCAGGAGGGCAGGAAGGCGTGGAACTGCCGGTCGTGCACGTGATGCACCAGGCAGATCACCGTGGTGCGGCGCCGTACCACGAGGGGGGAGAAGAACGGGATGCCGTTCATCGAGTCGATGACCACGTCGAAGCGGCGGCGGTGCAGCAACAGCCAGAGCGGCACGAGCAGGTAGACGAGGTAGCGGTTGCCCATCCTGCGCAGCTCGACGCCGTTGCGCCGCTCGGCCCTGGTCTGGCCGGGCTCACGGCCGGTCACGAAGTGGACCAGGGCCCCCTGGGCGATCAGGTAGCGGCTGACCTGCCAGGCGTACTCCTCGGCGCCGCCGGCCGCCGACTGCTGTGGCTCGCGAAAGTTCAGCACCGCCACCCGAACCCCGTGCAGGGACGTCTCGGGGGTCTCGGTGACCTCCACGCTCAGGTTGGGCCACGACGGGTTGAACAGACGGGATCCGGCGTTCACGTTCCCGCCGGAAAAGGCCACGGTGTCGGCCACACTGTCTCCTCGGTCCTCTACGGCGATGCGCGCCCGACTCGGGGCACGGCGGAGCCACGCTCCGTACTGTCCATTGGTGTCCAGCCTGAGCGGCTGGGAGAAAACCGCGTCCGAGGGGCCCTTGTCCGGCCCCTCGGATCACCTGTCGCCGTAGTTGTACAGGGGCCGGTTGGGCGGCTCCGGTGTGGGGGCGGCCACGTTCACCACTGCCACGGAGGCACCCACCGCAAGCACCGTGCCGACGGCCAAGGCTGCGATCACTCGTAACACTGAGCTCTCCCTCCAGAATTCGGACAGTGTGCCGAGAGTAGAACGTGATTCATCTCATAAGCCATAGCTTTGGTGAAAATGTGACAAATAAAGTTACCACCGGGTAGTACGGAGGTCCGGGGATACGCCCAGTTCAGGAAGGTGCGTCAAGGCGCAGCAACCGGAGTTCGGGCCCGTGGAAGACGGTCGCGGAACCGCGGAACGAATCGTCTCCCCCCGGGATTTGGAACGGGTTGTCACTCCCATGAATAAGAACATAACGGACATTCAGTCCTAATAGTGCCGCCAACCGCCCACCCGGCTCGACGGCCAGCGCCGCCTCCACCCCGGCGGAAGCCGGATCCTCCGCCGCGACCCGCAGTCTGCCTCCGCCGGGCAGCCCCACCAGCAGCGCGTCGTTCCAGAGCACCCGGCGCCGGAACATCTTGGTCGCGGGGTCGAGGATCACCCGGTCGCCGTTCCAGCCGAACGCCCGGTGCGCCCCCCACGGCAGCGAGAGCAACGCCCCCGGCGCGGGATCGGCGTTCACGATCGCCTGGACCTTTCGCCACTCGTCCGGGTAGTCCACCGCCGACAGCCTGCCGAACGCGCCGAGGGCGAAGGTGGGCAGGACCAGGACCGGAGTGGCCACCGCGACGGCCGCGACGGCACGCGAGTTCCAGCGCGCGACGACCGCGGCCAGGCCCACCGCCTGCAGCAGGACGAACGGGGCGAGGTACAGCTGCCCGTCACGGAGCGGCCCGAACCCGGGCCACCAGCCGATCAGGCCGCCCAGCACGCCGGGGGCGAAGGCCCCCACCAGCGCCACCGCCAGCCCGGCCACCGCCGCCACCGCCAGCCCCGCCCGGTACGGCTTCGCCACCCCGGCGCCGTGGCGCGCCGGCGAGCCCGGCAGGCGAGCGAACCCCCAGACGGCGACCGCGGCGAGCAGCAGCCGTACGATCGCCGACCACCAGGTCTCCTGGCCGGGCAGGACGGCATGGGCGTTCCAGATCCCGCCCAGCGAGAGCAGGCTGCCGACCGTACCCAGTGGGCCGTCGGCCCTGGCCGCGAACGCCCAGGCCCCGGCCGGATCGGTCACGGCCCGGCTGCTCAGGGCGGGCACCAGCCAGGGCAGGCTCAGCACCGCCATGACCAGCGTGACCTCCAGCACCCGCCGGACCCGCACCCTCCTGGCGGGCGTCACGGACCTTCCATCGGCTGTCACCGGCCCTGTCACCGGCGCTGTCGCCGCCGTCGCGAGCAGGGCGGGCGCGGCGACCAGCATCGCCTGGAATCCGCCCACCGCCGCCGGGAGCAGCGCGGCGACCAGCCGCGACCGCCCGCCGAGCGCCACCGCGCGCACCGCCCAGGGCAGTCCCGCGACTCCCAGCAGCAGTGCCCACTGGCCGAGCAGCAGCCGCTGGGCGAGGTAGGCGTTCCAGCTGTAGAAGGCCGCCGCCGCCAGGCGGGGCCCCAGCCTCCGGGAGGGCGCCAGCGCGGCCGCGCCGGACGCGGCCAGCACGAAGACCCCCAGCAGCACGACCTTCTGGACCACCTGTTCGGGGACGACCCAGGAGAGGAGCGCGACCACCAGGTCACTGGGCACCGCCCGGGGAAACCCCTCCCCGGGCAGCACCGGCGGCGGGTCGGGCACGAACACCATGTCGTACCTGAGCACGAATCCCGGTCCCAGAGCGGGCCCGAGAGCGAGCAGCCCGAACAGCAGGCCGAGCAGGGCAGGCGCGAACCGCTTCGCCGTCTCGCCCCACTCGCCGCCCATGCTGACCGACTTTATGTGCTTGCTCCGGATAAACATGCATATATCCGGAGCTGTGGACTACTTACCCGGCTCGGGATCGCGGGGCAGGCCGAGCATGCGCTCGCCGATGATGTTGAGCTGCACCTCGGTGGTGCCGCCGTAGATCGTCATGGCGCGGGTGGCGAGCACGGCGCGGTTCCAGTAACCGGCGTCGCCGAGCTTCATGTCGGCGGCGACGACGGCCGAGGGGCCGAGCAGTGAGACCGCGCACTCCGAGACGTGCTGGGCGTGCGAGGTGGACAGCAGCTTGCGGACCGAGGCGTCGGCACCGGGCTCGGCGCCGGTCAGCTGCTTCAGGGTCACCCGCAGGCCGAGGGCGGCGATCGAGTGCCCCTCGCAGACGACCCGCGCCACCTCCTGGCGCTCGGCGGCGGTCAGCTCCCGGCCGAGGCGCCCGACCAGGCCGAGCAGGTCCGGAACGGACGCGCCGGTGCCGCCCGAACCCCCCGAGAGCGAGACCCGCTCGTTGGACAGGGTGTTCCTGGCGACCTTCCAGCCCTGGCCCACCTCGCCGACGACCAGCTCGTCCGGGACGAACACGTCGTCGAGGAAGACCTCGTTGAACAGGTTCTCGCCGGTCATCTCGGTGAGCGGCCTGACGGTGACGCCGGCCCCCTTCATGTCGACGAGGAAGTAGGTGATGCCCTCGTGCTTGGAACCCTCCGAGGAGTTGCGGGCGATGCAGATGCCCCACTCGGCGACGTGCGCCACCGAGGTCCAGATCTTCTGGCCGTTGAGCCGCCAGCCGCCCTCGACCTTCTCGGCCTTCATCTGCAGGGACGCGAGGTCGGAGCCGGCGCCGGGCTCGGAGAAGAGCTGGCACCAGATCATCTCGCCGCTCAGCGTGGGCGGCAGGAAGCGCTCCTGCTGCTCGGGGGTGCCGTACGCGGCGATCGACGGCACCACCCAGGCACCGATGATCATCTGGGGCAGCTTGACCCCGGCGGCCTTGAGCTCCTGGAAGATGAGAACCTGCTCCAGCGGCTTGGCGTCGCGGCCCCACGGCCTGGCCAGGTGCGGCATGACGTAGCCGGCCTCGGCCAGCGCCCGCTTCTGCTCCTTGCCCTCCAGCGCGGCGAAGGCGGCGACCTCGGCCCGGATGCTCTCGCGCAGCTCGGCGGCCTCCTCGGGCAGCTCGATCTCCAGCTCCCTGCTCACCCCGTTCAGCGCCAGCTCGGCGACCACCTCGGCCCACTCCACCGAGGAGCCGAGCAGGGCGCGCAGGGTCAGCGCGCGGCGATAGTACAGATGGGCGTCGTGCTCGTAGGTGTAGCCGATGCCGCCGAAGATCTGCACGGCGTCCTTGGCGCAGAGCACGGCCGCGTCGGGGGCGACCACGCCCGCGATCGCGGTGGCGTAGGCCAGCTCGTCCGCCGAGACGTCGCCACCGTCCGCGGCGCGGGCGGCGTCCCACACCGTCGCGCGGGCCTGCTCCAGGGCGACGAGCATCCGGGCGGCCTTGTGCTTGACCCCCTGGAACTGCCCGATCGGACGGCCGAACTGCACGCGGACCTTGGCGTACTCCGCGGCCGCGGTCACGCACCAGGAGGCGACGCCCGCCGCCTCGGCCCCGAGCAGGATCACTGCCAGGTTGTGGACCGCGGAGGCCCGCAGCCCGTCGAGAACCCGCCCGGCCGGTACGGTGACCGCGTCCAGCTCGACCTTGGCCACGCCCCGGGTGAGGTCGAGCGAGCCGACCGGCGTCACGGTCGCCGCGGAGGCGTCCACCGCGACCCACTCCTCGCCGCGGTCCGTGCTCACCGGGAGCACCAGGATGTCGGCCAGCGCGCCGCCCAGCACCAGATCCACGGTGCCGCCGATCGTCAGGGTGCCGTCCTCGCCTCGGGTACCGGTGATCGAGGAGAACGGCGCGACCGCACCGGTCAGCGTGCCGTCGGCGAGGCCGGGCAGCAGCTCGCCGTGCGCCTTGCCGTCGGAGGCGAGAATCGCGGCGCTGGCGAGCACCGTGGGAACGTAGGGCCCGGGGGCGACGCGCTCGCCGAGGGCCTCGACGGCGACGGCGGTCTCCAGCAGGCCGTAGCCGCTGCCGCCGTACTCCTCGGGGATGTGCAGGCCGAGCAGGCCCTGGTCGGCCAGTCCCGGCCAGAAGCCGGGGCGCTCCTCACCCTCGGCCGCGATGACGGCGCGCACGACCTCGGACGGGATGTTGCGCTCCGCCCACCCGGTCACCGATTCCCGGAGCGCCTCGTGCTCCTCGCTCAATCCGATCGCCATGACAGCCTCCAGACGCGATTCAATGACAGAACCATATTCTAGAAGGTGCTTCCATCACAACGCGCGAACCCTCTTCCCCGGGTACGCCGGCCCCCTTGCCGTCGCAGCCCACCGGTGACCGCGGAAGGCCCGGCTCTCACCGAACGGGCATGGCCGCAGGAGTGCGTCAGAGAGCGCGGGCGCTCGCCACCACGGGGGCGATGTCGGCCCAGAGCCGCTTGCGCGTGTCGGGCACGGTCACGAAGAGCACCGAGGGCTTGCGGCGGCCGATGTCGATCACCGCGAGCGCCGCCTGGGAGGAACGCTCCTTGCCCTTGACCTCGTAGGTCACCCGGTAGGCGAGCACCCACCCCTTGCCGGTGGCCAGGCGCTGCGAGGCGGTCCAGGTGACCTTGCCCCCCTCGGGGTGGTGGTTGCGGATCGTCCACTTCACCGCGCTCAACGCCACCTTGCGGTAGTCGGCGTCGCTCTTGAGCGGCTTGGCCGGGGTGGCACCGGGCAGGGGTCCCGAGGCGATGACCGTGCGCGGCAGCCCGGCCGAGCCGACCTGCTGGCCGGCGGAGAACGACGGCACGGCCTTGGCGGCCCACGGCTTGCCCAGGCTGGCATAGGTCACCGCGGATTTGGCATCGGTCACCGCGCCCAGCACCACGCTCGGCGTGCCCGGCAGCGCCTTCAGCGCCGTCGCGTCCGGAAGGGCGGGCAGCGTGATCGGAGACACGGTCGGCGAGGGCTGCACCGTGGGCGCCACGCTCTGGCGGACCCCCACCGGGTCCGAGGGCTCGTCGCCGGAGAAGAGCATGAAGATCAGAACCACGATGACGCAGGTGATGACGGCGGCACCCAGGCTGTAGGCGACCCGGATCGGGATGTCGCCGATCCGCATCAGCAGGCCGTCGGACTTCCGTCCCGCTCCGCTCGGCACGCCGGGCCGGACCCGCCCGGCCGGTTGACCCTGCGCACCCGGCTCGCCGAACACGCCGGGCCGCTGCGACGCGCCGGGCCACCCCGTCGCGACGCCGCCGTCCGCCCTGCCTCCCGTGCCCGCCCGACCGGACGCGCCCGTCTGACCGGAAGCGCCCGTCTGACCAGACGTGCCCGTCCGGCCGGAAGCACCGGCCCTGTCGGGACGCCAGGGTCCCGCGGAGCCGCCTATCTGCCTGACCGGGATCGTCCCGAGCCCACCGGACTCGCGCACCCGGTCGGTCCCCGCCCCCGGATCGTCCGCCCCGTCACCGGAAGTCGCGTCGGAACGGCCGGAATCGGGCGGCGGCGAGTGGGGGAACGATCCAGGCGGCGTTGGTCTGGAGACCAACACGGTCTCCTCACCGTCTCCGATGGGAAATCTTCTGGGCACCCGAGGGCTGATGACCGAACCGTCTTCAGCGGGAATGGCGGGAATGGGGGCCGTGGGCGCGTCATATGAGGGGATATATCTCTCGTTAGAGCGCCCGGAGGAGTTACCGCCGACGTCCGCCATACGCGTCAGGGTATGTCACCTGGGAAAGATTCGACGCATCGTCGTTTATTACGCTTCGGCCACGGGATGTGCATCAGCCCAGGTAACCGCCTTTCCCCTTCCATGAACAGAATGTCGTTCTGTATGGTCGCGGCTATGAGGGGCTTCTACGAGATCGCAACGGCCGATCCCGGACGTGTCGCCGTCGTCGCGGGCGACAGCGTGACCTACGGCGAGCTGCACGATCGGGTCAACCAGGTCTCGTACGGCCTTCTGGCGCGCGGTACCCGGCCCGGCGACACGGTCGTGACGGTCCTGTCCAACGGGATCGACGCGATCACGATGATGCTCGCGACATACCAGATCGGCGCCTATCACATCCCGGTGAACTGGCACTACACCGCCGAGGAGATCGGCTACATCATCACCGACTGCGCCGCACGGGTGGTGGTCGGCTCCGAGCGGTACGGGCACGCCGTGCCGGGCGGGTTCGTGGAGACCGGTGCCCTCGCCGAGGGGCAGCCGACCACCCCGCCCGAGGAACGCAGGGCCGGGTCGATGATGCTCTACACCTCGGGCACCACCGGCAGGCCCAAGGGCGTACGGCGGCGGCTGATCGAGTTGACCCCGGAAGGCCTCCACCCGATCCTGATGCGCAAGAGCTGGCGGCACTTCGGACTCGAATCCGGCGGGGTGCACCTACTACTGTCGCAGCTCTACCACTCCGCGCCGTACGGGCAGACGATGATGGCCCTGCACTTCGGCCACACGGTGGTGGTGACCGAGCGGTTCGACGCCGCGGAGACACTGGCGCTCATCGAGCGGCACCGGGTGACCAACGCCTTCATGGTGCCGACCATGTTCCACCGGCTGCTGGCCCTGCCCACCTCCGTCAGAACAAAGCACGATTTATCGTCGTTAACACGTCTCTTTCACGGCGCCGCCCCCTGCCCGCCCGCCACCAAGCAGGCGATGATCGACTGGCTCGGCCCCGTGCTGTGGGAGTACTACGGCTCGACCGAGGCCGCCGTGGTCACCATGGTCTCCTCGGCGGAGTGGCTCCAGCGGCCCGGTACGGTCGGCCGGGCCATCGACGGCATGGAGTTCACCATCGTCGGCGACGACGGTGACGAGCTCCCGCCCGGCGAGCCGGGCCTGGTCTACATCGGCGGCATCAACCGCTTCGAGTACCACCAGGACCCGTCCAAGACCGCCTCGGCGATGCGCGGTCGCCTCTACACCCCCGGCGACATCGGCTATCTGGACACCGACGGTTACCTGTTCCTCTGCGACCGGCGCACCGACCTGATCATCTCCGGCGGGGTCAACATCTACCCCGCCGAGATCGAGGCGGTGCTCCAGGAACACCCCTCGGTGGCGGACGTCGCCGTGATCGGCGTCCCCGACCCCGAATGGGGCCAGCGCGTCGTCGCGCTGGTCCAGCCCTCGGCGGACGCCGTGCCCGGCGCGGACCTCACCGGCGAGTTGCTGGCCCACTGCGCGGCCCGGCTGGCACGCCTCAAGCACCCCCGGGTGATCGAATATCGCGACCGGCTGCCGCGCACCCCCACCGGCAAGCTCAGCCGCAGCGGCCTTCGCGAGACGTATCTTCCTGCCTGAGCTGGGAAGATACCCATGCATGGGACGATCAAAGACAGGCGTCGCGTTGCTTGCGACCGCCGTCATGACGCTCGCGGGCTGCGGCCAGGACATGAGTCTGCAACCACCCGGGGCGGCCGGCTCACCCAGCGTCTCAGCGAGCACCTCCCCCGGTGCCTCCGCGGGAGGCTCGCCCGGAGCCACACCGGCTCCCGGAAGCGGCCCCGGTTCCCTGGAGGCCGCCTACGAGCAGATCATCACCAAGGTGCTGCCGTCCATCGTGCAGATCACCACGGGAGAGAGCCTCGGCTCCGGGGTCGTGTACGACACCGCCGGGCACATCATCACCAACGCCCACGTGGTCGGGGGCAGCAAGCGGTTCGAGGTCACACTCGCCACCGGGGGCACCCCCCGGACGGCCAGACTGATCAGCTCGTTCGAGCTGGGCGACCTGGCCGTGATCAAGGTGGACGACCCGACCGGGCTGAAGCCCGCCGTCTTCGGCGACTCCGCAGGGCTGCGTGTCGGCCAGATCGTGCTGGCCATGGGAAACCCGCTGGGCCTGTCCGGCAGTGTCACCAGCGGGATCATCTCGGCGCTCGGCCGCACCGTCAACGAACCCTCGAACGAGACCTCGCCCGGGGCGACGATCAGCGGGGCCATCCAGACCTCCGCGCCGATCAATCCGGGCAACAGCGGCGGCGCCCTGGTCAACCTCTCGGGCGAGGTCATCGGCGTGCCGACCCTGACCGCCGTCAACCCCGAACTCGGCAACGCCCAGGCCGCGGGCATCGGCTTCGCGATCCCCTCCAACACCGTCAAGGACATCGCCACGCAGATCATCAGGGACGGCAAGGTCACCAACACCCACCGGGCCGCGCTCGGCGTCGTGGTACGGACCGTGATCGACATGAGCGGGGAGCCCGCGGGCGTCACCGTCGTACGGGTGCTGAAGAACAGCGGCGCGCAGCGGGCGGGGCTCAAGGCCGGAGACCTGATCATCTCGATCGACGGCACGCCCACCCCGTCGACCCAGGACCTGTCGACGGTCCTGTCGTCCCTCAAGCCCGGCGAGGACGCGAAGGTCGAGATCCTGCGCCCCGACGGCTCAAGGACCACCCTCTCCGTTCCCCTTGAGGAGCTGCACGGGAGCTGAGCCGGGGCGGGACCGGGCTCAGCGGGACCGGGCTCAGTAGGGCAGGACGCGATCGCTGAAGGACTTGGCCACGAAGGGCGCCTTGAACTTGGGGAAGGCGATCGTCTTCACGTCGCCGTCGGAGGTGTAACGCTCGTCGGCGTTCGCCTTCAACCAGTCGAGCCAGGCCACGGAGCAGAACTTGGCGCAGTCGCCCGTCTTGTCCATCGAGCGGATGCGCGGGATGCCGAGCGGGTCGAACTTCTTGTTGAACGGCGACAGCGCGGGGGTGTAACCGGCGAGGAACACACCGCCGTAGTTGTAGGAGACATCACCCGAGGAGCCCTTGAGACCCCACTCCTTGGTGTCGGGCTGGTTGCCGTACGGCAGCGCCAGCGTGACCGGGGGCGTCTTGATCAGCCCGGTGATGAGCCGGTGGCCCGCCGCCACCTCCGCGTTCACCGCCTTCTTCTCCTTGCCCCGCAGGTTGAGGTGGTCGCGGGTGTGGTTGCCGATGTCGAAGCCCTTGTCGGTGAGCCAGAGGAGCATCTGCGCCCCCTCCTCGGGCGTCTGCTTGCCGAACATGTCGCGCGTGACATAGAACGTGCCGACCGGGCGGAAGCCGGGGTGGGCCTTGGCGACGCTCTGCAGGATCGCGACCGCGGTGTTCGGCCGGGGGACGCCCGTCCCGTCCAGCTCGAACTGCGAGGGTGAGGAGTCGTCGAAGGTGAGGACGACGGGGTGCTTGCCCGCCGGGATGTCGATGCGCCCGGTGACGAACTCGGCCGCGGTGACGGGCACGTAGTCCTCCCTGGCCAGCCGCTCCAGCTCGGTGCGGAACTGTTTGGGAGTGCGGTCGTCCTGGGTCGCGGGCTTGTCGACCACCCGGTGGTACATCAGAACGGGGACCTGACCGAGCTCGTTGGCCTTGACCTTGGCGGCGGCCGCCGTCCTGGTCTTGAGGAGGTTGGCCTGCGAGGCCGCCGCGGCGGCCGACGCCTTGGCCGCGGCGGCCAGCTTCGCCTTCTGCTCGTCGGCCTCGTCCTGTCCCGATCCGCACCCGGCCAGCACGACTCCTGCCGCGACGACCACCACACCGGCCCTGCCTATTCTGAGACGGCCCATCGAATCCTCCAAGCGCGCTGACGATACGCTTCTCATCCCCCTCTGACCTGCGGGTTGACCTCCGCCACTGGCAAAGGTTCGCGCCGGAGCCACTTTCGGCGACATCGCGCGGGCCCTGCCCTTTCCGCGTCGCACCGGCCCCGCCCAGAAGGGGCGTCCGCCGCGGGAAATCGATCGGCAGCGGGATTCTCACCCGGTGTGGAAGCCGCGAGTGACAGGAGTCGTCCGGTATTTAGCGGTGTTACCGATGACTAATTTTATTGACCATTATTCAATAATTCAGTCACGCTACCGTTGACCTCCCGCTATTTCGCGCCTACCGTCCGGGCATCCGAGCGGGATCCGGACGGCATCGCGAGGAGGAGAGATGGCGGAGCGACTGAGGGGCCGCGGGCTTCTCGGCGAGATGGCGGCCGAGTTCACCGGCACCATGGTGCTGATCCTGTTCGGGGTGGCGGCGGTGGCCCAGGTCGTGGCGGCCGGGGTCGGTGACCACGACAGCATCGCCTGGGCATGGGGGCTCGGGGTGACGCTGGGCGTCTACGTCTCGGCGCGCACCAGTGGCGCCCACATCAACCCCGCCGTCACCGTCGCGCTGGCCGCTTTCAAGGGCTTCTCCTGGCACAAGGTCCTGCCGTACTGCCTGGCGCAGACCGCGGGCGCGTTCGTGGCGGCGCTCATCGTCCGCTTCAACTACGGCGAGGTGCTGGAGAAGGCCGACCCCGGGCTCACCATCAAGACCCAGAGCGTCTTCTCGACCCTGCCGGGCAACGGGTCCCTGCCCGTCGGCACCTGGGGCGCCTTCCGCGACCAGGTGATCGGCACCGCCATCCTGCTCCTGCTCGTCTTCGCCCTCTCCGACGCGCGCAACACGGCGCCCATGGCCAACCTCGCCCCCTTCGTGATCGGCCTGGTGGTCGTGGCCATCGGCATGGCCTGGGGCAGCAACGCCGGCTACGCCATCAACCCCGCCCGCGACTTCGGACCGCGGCTCGCCTCGTTCCTGACCGGGTACGAGACCGCCTGGCAGGACCAGTACGGGCAGCTCTACTTCTGGGTGCCGATCGTGGCACCCCTCATCGGGGGGCTGATCGGGGCGTTCCTCTACGAGATCCTGGTGGCCGGATTCCTTCCTTCCGAGGAGACCGGCCCCGAGGTGGGGCGCGTAACGCCCGAAGACCCGCGCCACCCCTGAACGGGCGCGCGGCGACCGCGGGTAAGAACAAGCAGCAGATCCCCCGGAGAGTCTCACCAAGGAGGCACCACGCAATGCCTGACTTCGTCGGAGCGGTCGACCAGGGCACGACGAGCACCCGTTTCATGATCTTCGATCACGGCGGCAACGAGATGGCCCGGCACCAGCTCGAACACGAGCAGATCCTGCCGCGGGCGGGGTGGGTCGAGCACAACCCCACGGAGATCTGGGAGCGCACCAGGGCGGTGATCGAGACGGCGCTGAACAGGGCGGGCCTGGTCGCCGCCGACCTCGCCGCGCTCGGCATCACCAACCAGCGCGAGACCACGGTGGTCTGGAACCGGACCACCGGACGCCCGTACCACAACGCGATCGTCTGGCAGGACACCCGCACCGACCGGATCGCCTCGGCCCTGGACCGCGACGGCAGGGGCGACGTCATCCGCCACAGGGCGGGCCTCCCCCCGGCGACGTACTTCTCCGGCGGCAAGATCCAGTGGATCCTGGAGAACGTGGACGGGGTACGCGAGGCGGCCGAGGCCGGAGAGGCGATCTTCGGCAACACCGACACCTGGCTGCTGTGGAATCTCACCGGCGGTACCGACGGCGGCGTGCACGTCACCGACCCCACCAACGCCAGCCGCACGATGCTGATGGACCTGGAGACCCTCGACTGGGACGACGAGCTGCTGTCGTTCTTCGGCATCCCCCGCCGGATGCTGCCGGCCATCGCCCCCTCCTCCCACCCCGGTCTGTACGGCACCACCAGGAGGGGCGGCCCGCTGCGTGGCGAGGTCCCGCTCTCCGGTGACCTGGGCGACCAGCAGGCCGCCACCGTCGGACAGGTCTGCTTCGAGGTGGGCGAGGCCAAGAACACCTACGGCACCGGCAACTTCCTGCTGCTCAACACCGGCACCGATCTGGTCCGCTCGAAACACGGCCTGCTCACCACCGTCTGCTACCGCTTCGGTGAGGAGCCGCCGGTGTACGCGCTGGAGGGTTCCATAGCCGTGACCGGCTCCGCCGTGCAGTGGCTCCGCGACCAGCTCGGCATCATCTCGGGGGCGGCGCAGAGCGAGTCGCTCGCCCGGCAGGTCGAGGACAACGGCGGCGTCTACTTCGTGCCCGCCTTCTCCGGCCTCTTCGCGCCGTACTGGCGGTCGGACGCCCGGGGCGCGATCGTCGGCCTGTCGCGCTTCAACAACAACGCCCACCTCGCGCGGGCCACCCTGGAGGCGATCTGCTACCAGAGCCGCGACGTGGTCGAGGCGATGCGGCAGGACTCCGGCGTCACCCTCGACGTCCTGCGGGTCGACGGCGGCGTCACCGCCAACAACCTGTGCATGCAGATCCAGGCCGACCTGCTCGGCGTACCCGTCTCCAGGCCCGTGGTGGCCGAGACGACCGCGCTGGGGGCCGCCTACGCGGCGGGGCTGGCCGTCGGCTTCTGGAAGTCGAAGGACGAGCTCAAACAGAACTGGCAGGAGGGCCGCCGCTGGGAGCCGCAGTGGTCCGAGGAGCAGCGGACCGTCGGCTACGCCGGCTGGAAGAAAGCAGTCGAACGCACCCTCAACTGGGTCGACGTGTCCTGAACGCCCCGCTCCACGCACTCCGACGGCCGGGGACGCCTCCCGTCCCTCCCGCCGCCCCTGACCGGTGGGCCCCCTCGGGCATCGGGCACACCGGTCACCGTCTGTGTCCCGTCTGCGTCCCGTCTGCGTCCCGGTCAGGCTCCGGCGAGCAGCTTGCCCAGCCGCTCCACCGTGGGCCGGGACTCCACGTGGAGCCGGGAGACGTCCAGCCCCTCGTCGGCGAGCACGACCAGCAGCGCCTCCTGGCGGATGGCGTAGACGACGATGTATCCGCCGCGGCAACGGGTCACCACCTCAAGAAGCTCCCCCATGCCCACCTCGTAGCCCGTGCGTTTTCCCAGCCCCAGGGTGGTGGCGGCCAGCGCGGCCAGCACCTCGGGCCGCGCACCGTCGCTGTCGGCCGCGACGAGCAGCCCGTCCACCGATGCGACGGCCGTCTCCAGCACGCCGGTCACCTGCTCGCGCAGGATCTTCAGCTCGGCGAGCACCGCCTGCTTGCTCATCAAATACCTCCAGCGTAGAAGCGGCGCGGTGCCACTCGACGAGTTCTTCTCGGAAATCTGAGCGGGCGCAGCCTGTGCGGCGGCCGTTCCACGGTCCGCCCTTCCCCGGCGCCCTCATCCACCCGTGAGATCAGGGGCGTCCGCCTCCCGCGGAGGCAGGGACCTGAGGGCGAGGATGGGACGGGGCAGGGCCGGTCCTCCTCCGGCGGGGGCCAGTACTTCATTGATCTTGCTGGTACCCGGGCGGCGGCGGGGCAGCCGGGCAGCCAGGTCCTCGTGCTTTCCGCCAGGTTCGGGGTCGGGGGCGGCTCCGCTCGGCGCGACCTCGGGGCCGCCGAGGTCGAGCACTCCCTCCTCGACCATTCTGGCGATCTCGCTCATCACGGCGAACAGGCCCTTGCCCAGTACGAAGGCGATGTCGCGCGGTGTCCTGCGGCCGTTCGCCCGTTCCAGCACGGCGCGGCGGATGCGGTCGGAACCGAGCATCGTGGGAACGGGGGTGGCCGGGGGCACCGGCCTGACCCGCATGGACAGGTCGAGCCGGCGCCAGCCGGCCACGTGCTCCATCCGGCGGGCGGTCTCCCGCGCGAGCCGTTCGGGTCCGACGCCCGGCAGGACCGGCAGCAGCGGCAGGTGGTCGTCGGGTCCGGCCGGTTCCGCGACACACGACTCGACGCCGTAGAGGATCATGGCGAACACCGCGTCGAAGAGGGCGGCCATGCACACCGCCTCCAGGCCCGCCTCACCGATGACGCCGCGCTCGACGAGTTCCGCGGCCAGCCGGTCCGAGGGGGCACCGACCGCGTACGCGTCGGTCCAGTCCCTCTCCGATACCCGGCCCGACCGCAGCAGCAGCGACTCCGGGCCGGGTGCGGCCGGTGTCGTGGCGGCCACCACCAGGCCGTTCCTGATCCACAGGGTCCCTCCGGGGCCGCCCTCAACGCGGAGCACGCCGGAGAAACCCTCCCGCGAGAAGCCGAGCAGAAAGCTTCCCATCTCGCCCAGAACTCCCGGCTCCCCGGTGGTCACGCCGTCATCCCGCCCTGCGGAAGGGAACGGTCCACCGCCCCGTGGGCCGGCCTCGGCCGGGTCATGGCAGACGACGGCACGGGGTCACCTCTGGTTCCGCTCGCGGAGGCCGCGTCGTTCACGTACGTGACGTGGATCGGCCTTCACCACTGTGTTTCCTCCATCTGTCCCGGCAGGCGCCGCCCAGCCTGGGAAGGATGCCGCCGCACGCGCCCCTGGGACGGGCCGGGAGGCGTCCGGGCACGGCAGACCTCTCACTCCGCGGACGGGACAGGTCATGCCCTCGACCACAGGATGGAGTTCCGGGTACCCCCTCGGATGAACCGGTCATCCGTTACTACACCATATTGCACTTCACTAACGGTAGTGGGTGAGTGTACTTTACGTATCTACCGCCACAGATGACCTCGTTCGCACGTCCGATAACTCCGTCCGGCGAGGCGACGCCCGTACCGGCCCCCCTGAGAAAGAAGCTCATGAACATCGAAACCGCCCTCAAGGAAGCCATGACGATCGACGGCTCGGTCGGCGCGGCACTGGTCGACTACGAAAGCGGCATGTGCCTCGGCACGATCGGAGGAAGCCGCGATCTGGACCTGGAGGTGGCGGCGGCGGGCAACACCGAGGTCGTCCGTGCCAAGGTCCGGACCCTGTCGGCGCTGAACGTCAACGACTCCGTGGAGGACATCCTCATAACGCTGGCCAGGCAGTATCACATCATCAGGCTGCTGGCCGACAGCGGCGGCCACACCTTCCTCTACCTGGTGCTCGACCGGGACCGTGCCAACCTCGCCCTGGCCAGGCACCACCTTCGGCGCATCGAGAGCTCGCTCACCATCTAGGCCCGGGAGAACCACCGCCGGGTGCGAAGGGAATCCCGGCGCGCGAGTCCGCCACATCCGGCGGCCGCGCCTCCGGCGAGGACGAGGACGAGGACGAGGACGAGGTCACCGTGCTGACAGCGGACGCCCTGCATGAACGAAGGCCCGCATGAACGAAGGGCGGTCGGGGGGGGGGGGGGGGGCCCCCCCCCCC